>JALGSS010000661.1 GCA_029821745.1 Candidatus Zipacnadia bacterium | reverse complement strand
AACACACCATGAGGCCCCCGTGGCGCGGATAGACCTCTCCTCCGAGGGCCAGACCGTGCTGCGACAACGCGTTCCTGTCCGCATCGTGCCACAGATGCAGTGCAGGCGCGTGGAAGTCGCTCCGGTCATCGACGGTGACCTGACGGACGCCGCGTGGGCCGGACTGCAGGCCTGCACTCTCTATCCCGAGGGCGACGACAACGAGGCCCCATGGCAGTCGAAGATGGCCTTCGCTCACGACGACGCGAACTTGTATGTTGCGTACGAGTGCGCGGGGATGGATGTCTCGCGGGTCGCGACGGAGCCGGCGGAGCGTGATGCGAGGGAGATCCTCCGCGGGGACCACCTGGAACTGCTCATCGACACCAAAGGCCACGAGCAGGCGTACCTGGCCTTTGCTGTGACGCCCGCGGGTGGGCAGGCCGAGTACCGCGCCCACTACGAGTCATTTACGGGACAGTTTCAGCGAAAGACGGACTGGAACGGCGACTGGTCCGCGAAGACAGTGCGGCGTGAAGACGGCTACGCCGTCGAACTGGCGGTTCCCTTCGCGACACTGGGCGCAACACCGCGACCCGGCGACGTGTGGCGGATGAACCTGCTGCTGAGGTCGCTTGACGATCAGGGCAAGGCCGCCGTCGTCTCCTGGGCGTCCTACGAAGAGGCGTTCCATCTCCCCAGGCACGAGGGCACGCTACACGGTACGCTGGTCTTCTGATGCGAGGGACGCTGTGCAGTGCGAAGTGAGAAAGGATCCCCTATGAACGCCTATCTGCTCGCCGGCCTACTCGTCGCTGCGTCGTCTGCCTATGCTCAGACGACTGTCTTCTACGCGTCACCCACGGGGGACGATGGCAACCCGGGTACTGAGGCACAGCCCTTCGCTACGCTCGAGCGTGCCCGGGACGCCGCGCGGGAGGTCTCCGGGCCCGTCACGGTCCGTCTGCAGGACGGTCTCTACGAGCTCGAGCGGGCACTCGAGCTCGACCCGAGGGATAGCGGGTTGACGTTCGCCGCGCTGGATGGGGCGAATCCCATCGTCAGTGGCGGTCGCCCCATCAGCGGGTGGACGAAAGCAGACGGAGACATGTGGAAAACCGAGCTGCCGCAGGTAAAGGCAGGAGAGTGGTACTTCCACCAGTTGTTCGTCCGCGGTCCAGGGCTGAGTTGGTTCGAGCGACGGTACCGGCCGTCGCGGGGGCTGTTCGTCATCGCCGGCCTGACGGATGCGCCGTACAAGCATGACGGCCCCATCAACCACCGGAACCCACAGGATGAATTCTTCTTCCGAAAGGGCGACATCTCTCGGTTTGAGAACCTGGACGATGTGGAACTGGTCGCGATGCACGACTGGAGCTCGGGTCGGCTTCACATTCGCGAGATCGATGCCGACGAGAACATCGTCCGGTTCAAGAGCTACCCGCATTACCGCATCGGGCACTGGTACGAGGGCGGGCGCAACCCGTATCTGCTGGAGAACCTCAAGGAGGACCTGGGCAAGCCGGGGCAATGGTATCTGGACCGCCCCACCGGGACGCTGCTGTACACGCCGCTCGCGGGCGAAAGCATCGACACCTGCGATGTGGTGGCGCCGCGACTGGAGCGCCTGGTCACCATCACCGGCGAGGCCGATGGCGCCGGCTATGTGCAGGGCATCCGATTCCAGGGAATCACCTTTGCGCACTCGTCGTGGAAAAAGGCGCCGCACAAGTATGCAGAAGACTACAACCGGGCTTGCCGCCAGGGGTTCGTGGACATGCCGGCGGCAGTGGAGCTCAAGTGGGCGCGCGATTGCCGCTTCGAGCGATGTGATTTCGTCAACATGGGCGCGTACGGCCTCGACTTCGGCGTTGGGTCGCATGAGAACGCCGTCGTCGGTGGCCGCTTCCTCGATCTGGGAGCAGGCGGCGTCAAAGTCGGGACGGTCAACCGCTCGGCGACATTCCCCGAAGTGCCGACCGGCAATATCGTGGAGAACAACATGATCCACGAGATCGGTCTGGTCCACTACTCCGCGCACGCCATCTGGGGTGGGATCTGTGCGAAGACGCTGATCCGGCACAATGACGTCTCGCGAACGCTGTACTCAAGCATCGCGGTGGGCTGGTCTCACGACAAGAATGTGGGTGCCTGCCGGGAGAACGTCATCGAGTGGAACCATGTGCACGACGTGCTGCTACTCCTTGACCATGGTGGGGCGGTGTACACACTCGGGAACCAGCCCGGCACCGTCATCCGTGGGAACCACATCCACGGGACGCACTGGACCAAGCTGCACGGGAAGTACAAGCGCCCCGACTGGGCGGCCGGAGGTCTGGCGTTCGACGACGGTTCGTCGGGCTTCACGGTTGAGAAGAATGTCCTCTATGATATCGCGCCGCCTGCTGACCTCGCGATCAAGCGGGGCCGCGCGGTTGACATGTCGGCGGTCCGCGATAATGTCTGCGGCATCCGCCCCGGGGAGCCTGGCTTCCCGGAGGAGATTGCGGCCCGAGCGGGCCTCGAGCCCGAGTACCGCGACCTGCTCTCGAAGCCGTTCCGGGTCGTGCCCCCGCCGGTTCTCTCGATGAGAGTGCCGGAGGACGTTGCGCCGGGCCCGATACGGGACAGCTTCGACCGCCTCAAGGTCGGCGGCACGACTCGGATAGGCTACGCGCGGCTGGAGGATAGGGAGCCGGGCAAGGGGACGGACGCCATCGCTGTGACTGACGAGACGGCCGCAGACGGGCCGCAGTGCCTCAAGATCGTGGATGCTCCCGGTCTGTCGCGTGAGTGGATCCCCTATCTGTCCTACTCACCCCGGTACATCTCTGGTGTCGCCACGGTCAAGTTCGCCCTCATGATCGAGGAGAAGACCCAGCTCGAACACGTCTGGCGGGGGAGCCATCCCGAGCGCGAGTTCAGTGTCGGGCCGCAGTTTTCCATCAAGGGTGGGGCGCTTTTCGTCGGTGAGCGCAAGCTGTCGGACCTGCCTGTCGGCGAGTGGGTCCGGTTCGCGATATCCGCGAAGCTCGGGAAGCCGGACCCGGGCATCGGCAAGGCAGGGAACGTCGGGCATGGTGTCTGGAACCTGGCGGTCACACTCCCCGACGGGCAGACCGAGGACTTCCCGGCGCTGACCTTCGGGGACGCGGAGTTCGACGCCCTCAATCAAGTCATGTTCATCAGTCTGGCGCAAGAGAAAACGACCGCCTACCTGGACAGCGTGGAGATCCGCAGCGAGTAG
>JALGSS010000660.1 GCA_029821745.1 Candidatus Zipacnadia bacterium | reverse complement strand
ATTCGGGGCAGGTCAGATCGTTGGGCTTGTCGCCGCCGGAGAAGTCGAGGGACCCGAAGGCAGCGACACGCTTCGTGTAGCTGCCGCACAGCCAGTGGATCATGTCGATGTCATGGCTGCCCTTCTGCAATAGCAGGCTGTTGGAGCCCTTCCGGCTTGCGTGCCAATCGTGGTAGTAGAAGGTGCCACCATGTCCGACGAAGTGCCGCACCCACGCGGCCTTGATCTCCCCGATGGCCCCGGAATCGATGATTTCCTTCATCGTCCTGAATATGTTCATGTAGCGCATGTTGAAGCCAACCATCAGATGCTTCCCCGAGGCCTTCCAGGCCCGCAGAATATGGTCGCAGCCGTCGGTGGTGATCGCCAGGGGCTTCTCGCAGAACACATGCTTCCCCGCCTCCAGCGCCGCGACCGCATGTTCCTCGTGCACGAAGTCCGGCGAGGTCACCGCCACGGCGTCCACATCGTCGCGCTCCAGCAGACGGCGGTAGTCATCGGTCACGAACGCGCTCATCGGTCACGAACGCGCTATCGCCCATGCGCTCCTTGAATTCGTCCAGGTACTCCGGCTTGACGTCGGCTCCCGCCACGATCTCAGCCCGGTCGCTGTCTCGCCAGTGGTTCGCAATGCCCCCGCGTCCGCTCACGCCGATGACGCCGATTCGCACCTTGTCCATCGTCAGTCGCTCCAATCGCATGTTGACCGTTCGTTCGCATATCTCGTGCCCCAGCGCGTATCTCTTCCCGGTCTGGGGCCTGCTCACCGGGGCTCGTAGTCGTCGCACTGCGTTGCGTTGGGTCTCTCGGGCCGGTTGCAGGCACCCCGGTAGTCGTACCGGCAGGAATCGCACAAGAACCGGCCCGGGGCTTTGAACGCCAGCCACCGGGCGCGTATCCGCCGCCACAGTTTTCCCAGACCCTTAGGCTTCTGCTGCATTGTCATTTCCCTCGGCCTGCGCCGGCTCAGATGGCTGCGGCTCGACTGGCTCCGGTTCCGCCGGCTGCGGTTCGGCCGGCTCCGTCACCTCGGGGGCTGCCTCAGGCTCTTCGACGGGGGCCAGTGCGCGGGCCTTCGCCACGATGGCCTTCAGCGCTTCCTCGGGCAGGAGGGTCTCCACGGTCTCCGTCGCCGCTAGCGCCGCGGCGAGTTCCTCGGGTGACTGAGCCGCCTCCAGGTCTGCGAGCCACTCGGCGACCGGCCCTGTGTCTCCGCGCAGTCTGGGAGCCAGGAGGAGCCCGACGGCGGGCACCACGAAGGCCATCTGGAGCAGCACTGCCGGCGGGTACGCGATCAGCCCTTCGGTGAGCGCCCCCAGCGCGCCCCCGGTCTGTCCGCGGATAAGTCCGAAGCCGCATCCCATGATGAAGGCGTAGACCGCGTGAGCCCCGAGCATGGCGGCGAACAAGATCAGGACGCGCACGGTGACCCCGATCAGGGCGAAGCTCGCGATCACGTACGCCAGGGCGGCGACCGCGGGGCCCACGTAGACCGGGAGCGGCAACTGGCCCGGCTGCGCTTGTCGCAGGTACAGGGAGAGTGTAAGGAGCGAGATTCCGAGAAGGATAACGCCGACCAGCTCTGGCTGCGAAGGACGCTGCATAGGTGCTAGTTGTCCCCGGGCTCCGACCCGTCGGACACGCGCCCGAGGCCGGAGAGGATCTGGTCAAGATGTGTCTTGGCGGCCCCCGCAGCGGGCTTGCCGGGCCGCCGGAGGCCGACGATCACATGCTGTCGGGCAACCTGCGTTGTGGCGCAGGCAACCGCGCCGGACTCTCCCACCCACAGCACCAGGTCACAGGTCTCCAGTCCCAGGGCGGCGCACAAGTCCTCGCAGGCGCCGAACCCGTGCGCGAGAGCATCCGCGGCGCTGTCGCCACCGGCGCTGGACCGCAGCACGATGACCTGGCGGCCCAGGACCGTGCTCGCCTCGGCGATCAGCCCCGTGGCCTCAGGAACAGTGCTCAGCATCGGGGCGAACCGTCCCTGCAAGTCCTCATCGGGGTAGGCGGGCACCACGTCCGGCTCCGGGCACGACGGCCAGGGCGGCAGCGGGCCGTCAACCAGGGCTGCCTGGACCTTGGCGAGGGCCAGTTCCGCCATGGCGACATCGGACTCCGCCGGGAGCTCGACAACCGCGAACAGGCCGCCGGCTTGCTGACGCAACGTTAACGCGCCCACATAGCGGCCATCGAAGCGCATCAGGCACCGGGCGAATGGGCCGATATCCAGCCGGGGGCACAGGTGGTGCCCGGCCAGCAGAATCGCCTCGCATGTCTCGATGAAAAAAGGTAGATCGCTCTCAGGTTCGGGTGCCAGCGCGATGACGTGACCCGTGGACGCCTCCCCGATCGCCACGTCTCTCACGCCGATGGCCGCGCACGCTCGGGTGACTGCCTCCTCGATCACCAGGGTACTCGCGGGCTGTCCGGCGGTCTGCGGCTGATCCTCGTCTTCCGCGGGATCGGCTGCCACTTCGTAGGTGAACAGCCCGTGATCGTCATCGGCTTCTGCCTCGGCAGGGGCATCCCCGGTCTCCGGGGTGACTGCCTCCGGCGGCGGGGCCATGTCATCATCGCTAAGCAGCGCGGGCTGGAAGGGACGCCTGAGCACCGCGGGCAGCTCGGGCTCATCGTCCGCGGCCGGGGGCGTCTGTGCAGTCTCGCCCGGCGCGGGGTCCTCGTCATCGCTGAGGGCCATGAGAATCGACTCCCGCGAGGTCAAGGCGGGCGGCGCCGGCTCCTGGATCGGGGCCTCGTCGGGAGGCGGAGGAGCATCCTCCGGCTCTGGCGCGCCGTCATCTTCCGCAGGCGGCTCGGGAGCGGCCTCACGTGGCTCAGTTGGCGGCTGCGCCGGCTCCGGTTCTGACTCGGGCTCGGGTGCAGTCAGCGTGACAGGCTCGGGCGTGGGGGCCTGTGCGGGATAGAGTGTGGGTGGTTCAGGCGCGGGCCCTTCCGCGTCCTCCTCATCCCCCTCTGCTTCATCCTCATTGCGCTTCAGGGCGGCGATGAGCTCGCCTCGTCGCTTCGGCGTGGGCTCCGCGGGCTGCACCGGCGCATCGTCGGTCGGCTTCGGCGTCATCGCCTGCGGGGGAGTCAGCACAACCGGGCGCTTGCGGAGGGTGCCCTTGATCAGCCACAGGAGGAGTACGGTGACCCCAATCTGCAGCAGCACACCCGGGAAGAACGACACGTAGTAGTGGAGGAACGCGCTCAGGAACGTCTCAGCCTGCTGGGGGCTGCCGACGGCGGCCGCGAGGGATGCCTGGCACAACCGGACTACCACGCCGATGAGCACGCCGATCACGACGCGCCCGCTCGGCATCATCGCGGACACCTGAGAGAGCATGATCGCGAAGTACGCGAGCAGTTCGGCGACGATAACGATCGCGATGACCCGCTGATACTGGATTGGCGGGACGGACAGCCCGGACTGCCACATCTGGGCGCTCCCCAGCGCACCCACGATGATGGCGCTGATGACGAACAGAAGTACCACGATGGGGGAGACCCGAGGCGCCTTCCTGGGGGGCGCGGTGTTCAAGCGCGGTCACTCTCCGCATACTGTAGAGTTTCGCCCGTCTGGTCCGGAGGCCTCTTTGGTGCGAGACTGCCCAAGTCGGCCCTCTTGGCCGACACTCTCGTGTCCGGCGGGTCCGGCCTTGCCACAGGCCCATGTCCGCTTCCGTTGCGGATCGCCTCACGGACCTGCCCGCGAGAGACCTGCTGACAGCGGCAC
>JALGSS010000659.1 GCA_029821745.1 Candidatus Zipacnadia bacterium | reverse complement strand
GAACTGGAAGACGCTGCAGTCCTGGGGCTACAACGTCGTTCAGGGCCGGACCCAGCAGACATACAAGGCCGTCCGCGCATTCCTCACCGATGAGATCAAGCGGATGGACCCGGCGTACATGGCCGTCTCCCTGCCGGACAGTTTCGAGTACCCGGCGGATGAATTCACGGCGAACATGATCGCGAATTGCGTGCTGCCCGTGGCCCGGGATACGGGGACGCCCTTCGCGACGATGATCGGCGTCAAGCGGCAGCTCAACCCGGCCCTTCAGCTCGCCGGCGACGGCGTCGGCAAGTGTGACATCCGCGCGGTCGAGAGACTCTGCGCCGAGAACCTGGACATCAAGTTCCTGGTCACACTCCTGTCCCGCGAGAACCAGCACGAGCTTTGCGTCGCGGCGCGCAAGCTGCCGAATCTGATGCCCTTCGGCTGCTGGTGGTTCCTCAACGACCCGATGACCATCAAGGAAATGACGAAGATGCGCCTGGAACTGCTGGGGCTCTCGATGATCCCGCAGCACTCCGACGCGCGCATTCTCGACCAGCTCATCTACAAGTGGAAGCACTCGAAGGCCATCTTCTGCAAGGTCCTGTTCGGCAAGTACCTGGACCTGATGGCCACCGGCTGGGAGTTGACCGAGGAAGCCGTGGCCGACGACGTGGAGCGCCTGCTGTCGCGGAACTTCACGGAGTTCGTGGGGCGGAAGATCTAGCGTTGACGCGCGAACCGCCTGCAGTCATACTGCCCGCTGGAACGTCAACTCTCGGCCATACGAAAGGGAGATAATCATGGGGAAGACCCAGATCGCCGCGCAACTGTATACACTGCGCGAGTTCACCCAAACCACCGACGACTTCGCGAAGGCCATGGAGAAGGTCCGCGAGATCGGGTACGAAGCCGTCCAGATATCCGGGATCGGCAAGGACATTGACTGGGCCGATGCGCGGAAGATCTGCGACGACAACGGGCTGGAGGTCGCCGCGACCCACGTGTCCTTCGAGGCGCTGCGCGACGAGACCGACCAGATGATCGAGCAGCACAACATCCTCGGGTGCAAGTACCCGGCGATCGGCGGCCTCCCGAATGACTACCGCGGCAGCGCCGAGGGCTTCGAGACCTTCGCCAAGGAAGCCGGCGAGGTCGGCAAGAAGCTGGCGGAGGCGGGCATGGCATTTGGCTACCATAACCACAGCTTCGAGTTGGAGAAGTTCGGTGATCGCACGGGTCTGCAGATCATCTACGAAGACAGCGATCCCCAATACGTGACCGGCGAGATCGACACCTACTGGGTGCAGCATGGCGGCGCCGACCCGGCGGCGTGGATCCGCAAGTTGCAGGGCCGGATGTTCCTCGCGCACTTCAAGGACATGTGCATGAAGGGCTCCGAGCAGCGCTTCGCCGAGGTCGGCGAGGGCAACCTGAACTGGCCCTCCATTCTCGAGGCCTGCAAGAGCACCGGGGTCGAGTGGTACATCGTCGAGCAGGACAACTGCTACGAGCGCGACCCCTTCGAGAGCCTCAAGATCAGCTTCAATAACATGAGAGCCTGGGGTCTGAAGTAGCCGAACAGGTACGCGAAGAGATGCCACCGGGGAGCGCTCATACGAGCGCTCCCCGGTTTTTCGGCTAGCAGGTTTCACACAAGGAAGGTGGCTGTGGGGGGCGAAGTCAGTAGTGAACGGAGGGGGAACCATGTTCAGGCGCTCACGTGAGACAACCGACCGGCCGCGCCCCGACGCCGACCCGAAGCCGGCGCAGGCAGACGCCGGAGTACATCCGTCGACCTTTCACGAGGAATCCGATTCCGCTGCCACGAATGTGATGTAGAGCATCGCCGACCTGTGGACCAGAGCCAAGGAGTCATCATGAACACCACCATCGAACAACTCGAAACCTGGATGCAGGCCGACTCCGAGGACGAACACTTGGAGTTCAAAGCAGCCAGGCGCAGCTTCGATTCAAGAAAGCTGACCGACTATTGCGTCGCCTTGGCAAACGAGGGCGGGGGGAAGCTGATCCTCGGTGTCACAGATGAGCGCCCACGCCGGGTAGTCGGTACCAAGGCTTACCCCGATCTGGGACGCATGAAGGCTGGGCTACTACAGCGTCTCCACTTCCGGGTTGACGCTGAGGAAATCCAACACCCAATCGGTCGTGTGCTGGTCTTCCACATCCCGTCGCACCCGCTCGGCACTCCGATCCAGCACGAGGGACGCTACTTGATGCGCGTCGGCGAGGAACTGCAGTCGATGACTCCGGAACAGATCAAGCGCATTATAGACGAGTCCGTGCTCGACTTCTCAGCCGAGGTCCGCGAGGGGGCCGACATCTCCGACCTCGTTCCCGAGGCGGTGGAGGTACTCCGGCAGAAGTGGCACAAGACCTCAGGCAACGACCGGTTGCTGACCCTCAGTCATGAGCAACTCCTCGCCGACGCTGAGCTCTTGGTGAACGGGACGGCCACCAACGCTGCGCTGATCCTCATGGGGAGCGCCCAGGCTCTGCGGAGATTCCAGCTTGGGCAAGCAGAGATCATCTTCGAGTTCCGTATGGAGCCGTCTACAACGAGGTACGACGACCGCAAGAACTACCAGGATGGCTTCCTTCTCTGCGCAGATGATATCTGGGAGCAGATCAACCTCCGGAACGAGGTCTACCAGGTACGCGATGGGCTATTCCGGAGGGACATTGCCTCGTTCGAGGAGGTCGTGGTCAGGGAAGCCCTGCTCAATGCTGTCGCCCATCGAGACTACCGCCTAAGCGGATCGGTGTTTGTGCTCCAGTCCCCGCGGAGACTGTCGGTGCAGAGCCCTGGCGGGTTCCTCCCGGGCATCGGACCTGAGAATATCCTCTGGGCGCGTGACTGGCGCAATCGGCTCATCGCGGAGACGTTCGAGAAGTGTGGGCTTGTAGAGCGCTCCGGTCAGGGCGTCAATCTCATGTTTGAGGAGAGCATCAAGGAGGCGAAGCTGCCCCCGGACTACTCCGGCTCGGATGAGCACAGCGTTCAGGTCGTGCTATCCGGCCAAGTTCAAGATGAGAGCTTTGTCAGATTCCTGGAGAGGGTCGGCCTGGCCTTGATCACCTCCGCCGCGGTCTTCGGCTACCGGATGCGTTGCGCGATAGACTTCCGGCACTGCGAGAGCTTGGTGTCATAGAGAAGACCGGGCCCGGCCGAGCCAAGTACATACTCTCTCGACGCTACTATGAGTTCGTCGGCAAGAAGGGTGAGTACACGCGTAAACGAGGACTGGACCGAGAGACGAATAAGCAACTGCTGCTCAAGCACATCACGGACAATGCCTCTGACGGCGCTCGTCTGGCGGAGTTGCGGCAAGTACTCCCCGACCTGACTGCTGATCAGGTGCAGTACTTGGTTAGGGAGCTCAAACGCGAGGGCAAGGTTGATGTAGAAGGTCGGACTCGAGCCGCTCGATGGTATCCCAAGGAGCGCTAGATTACGTATTGAAAACGCAATTAATGATTACGCGACGTAATCCAGCATGGCAGAGATCGCCGTAGAGCGCCGTAGAGGGCTTTCTCCGGCGATTCTATTGCGCCTATAAGTCACTTATACCCGCAATCTGAGTCTAATTGGCTGCGTACTCATCCCCCCTTTCCCCTTAGGGGAAAGGGGGGATGAGTACCTCCGAAGGTTGGCTAGCATGCCCACACGTCCCGAGTTTGAACTGGCGCTGGATGTCATCCTGCACATGGCGCAGTGGAACAAGCTGTCCGCCATTCGAGCCCCAGAGGCTGACCCAACCACCTCCCTCTCATGGCCGCCCTCCTTCCCATAGAGAACTACTCGGCATGCAGGTAATAGCCCGTCGAAGACGAATACGAGGGTATCCTGTCTCTGGAGGTGCGCCATGACGAACATGCCGCCGTCCCGCATCGGGCCCGACCCCAACGC
>JALGSS010000658.1 GCA_029821745.1 Candidatus Zipacnadia bacterium | reverse complement strand
CGATGCCCCGCGCCGCTGGTTATTGTTGTGCTCACACGCTCAATCCCGCAGCAATTCAAGGGTGACTGACATGACCCGTCATCTGCCGCTTCTGCTCACCATCTCCATCGGGCTGGCGCTGCCGGTTGTCGCCGGGGACATCGAGTGGACCAATATCGGGCCCGGCGGCGGAGGATGGATCCAATCGCTTGCCTGCGACCCTCGCGACCCCGACGTCATCTACCTCGGGTGCGATGTCGGCGGCTTCTATCTGTCCACGGACGGAGGGCGGTCGTGGGCCATCCACAATGAGGGTCTGACTGATTACTTCGTCGAGTGCCTCGCCGTGCACCCCGAGGATAGTCGCACGATCTTGCTCGGGATGGAGGGCGGGATCTTCAAGTCCACGGACGGCGGCGAGACGTGGGCCTGGAAGCGCGAAGGCTTCCCCGAGCCGCGGCGATACAGCTTCGGCGCACCCATTGGCGCCCTGTGTTTCGACCCGACGCGGCCCAACGTCGTGTATGCGGGCATCGGGCGACCGCGCTGGGGCAAGGACGGGAAGGGGCACATCTACAAGAGCACCGACTGCGGCGAGACCTGGGCGCTGAGCACCCCGGAGGGGGCCCTCGAAGAGGACTGCATCGTGTCGGACATCGAGGTTTCCCCTGACGGGACCTACATACTCGCCGCGACGACCGCGGGCCTGTACCGGAGCGAGGATGAAGGCAATACATGGTCTTCGTGCAATCAGGGCCTGGGGCATCCGGACCCCGTGGAGCCGGCAATTGCACCGTCCGATCCGAACATTGTCTATTGCACCATCCGCACGACCGCCCGCGATGATGCGCCGTGGAACGGCGGCGTGTACCGGTCCGACGATGGCGGAAAGACGTGGACCGCGCGCAATGAGGGCCTTGCGCAGCGGGTCGGCAAGAGCACGCAGCCCGGTCCGATGACCTCGAGCTACAAGGAGATCGTCGTCGATCCGCGAAACCCGGATGTCGCGTATGTGGGCGGAACGGCGTGGGTCAGCCCTGGCGTATACAAGACTGAGGATGGCGGCCTGCACTGGTCGTGGTCCAGCCGCCACGCCGGGGACGGACCCAACATGGAGCGGGGATGGATCGGGTTCTGGGGCCCGAGCGTGACCTGCCTGGCGCTCTCCCCGGCGAGGCCCGATCGGGTGCTGTTCGGGACCTCCGGGCACGTCTACCTGACGGACGATGGCGGCGAGACGTGGGAGCAGCGGTACTGCCGGCAGTTCGAGGACGGGCGCTTCACAGGCAACGGGCTGGAAGTGACGTGCATGTTCGACGTCGTGTCTGACCCACTCCGGCCCAATCGCGTCTACTTCTGCTTCTACGACATCGGTTTGCTGATCAGCGAGGACCGGGGCGAGACCTTCCGCCTGTCCCGGCAGGGCATGAAGCACGCAGGGAATTGCTTCACCGTGGTCGTGGACCCGGACAAACAGGGCAGACTATGGGCCGCCACGGGTCAGTGGGGCTCCAACATCGGAGATGTCTGCCGCAGTGACGACGACGGGGAGACGTGGTCCGTGGTCGGCAAGCCTGAGACCGGCCTGCCATCGGGCCAGACGCGCTCATTGCTGCTGGATTCCTCAAGCCCGCCGGACGCGCGGGTGCTGTACGTGACCTGCAAGGGCCACGGCATCTACAAGAGCGAGGACGGCGGCGACACGTGGGGCCCGATCAACTCAGGACTCCCGGAGCCTGCCGTCAAGAGCCCCTGCCGACTGGTGATGGACCCGGAGAACCCGGCGCACCTGCGCGTGGCCCTCGGCGGCAATCCGCCCACTGGAAGCGGCGTCTACGAGACGACGAATTCCGGGGCTGACTGGGTGAAGGTGAGCGGCGATGTGCCATTCGCTGACTTGAAGGACTTCGTCGCCGACCCGAGGGACTTCGACACCCTCTACATCTGCCGGCGGGAGAAGTACGACCGGTCCCTCGATCCCCCGGTGATGTTCCCCGGCGGAGTATTCAAGAGCGTCGATGGCGGCGAGACATGGGCACACGTCTACGAGTACCATTTCGCGCAATGCGTGGCCGTGAGTCCGGCGGATAGCAATGTGCTCTACGTGGGCACCACCGACCACCCCTACCATGACGGGAACTGGGCGCGGGGAGTGGTGAAGTCGAGTGACGGGGGGAAGACATGGGTGCCCGAGGTCGAAGGGCTGTCCTGCTGGAACGTCTCGTGCATCCGAGTCGACCCGCACGACCCGGCGCGGCTGTACATCGGCGTCGGCGGCAACGGCGGGTTCGTGGGTACAGACAAGGCGATCAAGCGGTGAGTATGGGATTGCCGCCGGCCGTCGGAGGCGCCAGATTACGTCGTACCTAACCCCCCGGCCCCGGAGACCCAGCAAGTGCTGGGCCTCTACTGGCGAGGAATGGGGGGAACCTCGGTGGCTCGTGAAGTCATATGAAAGGGTGCCACTGGTCGCCGCGCAGCGGGACCAGTGCGTGACCATTACGGCATTCCGGCCGGATACTCCGACGCGACACGACTGCGTCTCGTAGTCGGGCCGCTCCGCACGGCGAACAACAACACCCCGCAGGCTGAAGACCGACGGCAACGGCCCCTGACGGAATTCGCCCGCTTGCCGTTCTCCCCATTTCCTTCCAGGGAAGGGCCGGGGGCTGGGCACCGTCCGTATCAGCCCTCCACACGGCGTCTGGTCCTTGCGCCTACGACGCCCCTGGTGGTTTGGGGCCGAAGTACTGGTAGAGGGTGCACTTGATGCGGCCGTTGTACAGCTTGCGGCGGTGAGTGGCGCGCTCCCCGAAGATCGTCTCGAACTCGGGATGTGGGGTCAGGACGAAGTAGGACCACATCTTGAGCTTACCGCAGACGCCGGGCATCTGCGCGTACAGCGCTTCTGCCTGCTTGGTGTCCCCCAGTCGCTCCCCGTACGGTGGGTTGCAGAGCAGATAGCCATACTTGTGATGGGTGGCGAAATCCGCCAGGGGCTTCTGCTCGACTGTGATCCCGTCGGCGACGCCGGCTCGTTCGGCGTGGCGCTGCGTCAGCTCGACCGCGGGCGCGGCGATATCCGAGGCCCAGATGCGCAGGCGACCTTCGGGCTTCGCGAGGTCGTCGGCCTCCTCGATGGCGGCCGACCAGAGATCGCGGTCAACTGACGGCCACTTGAAGGCGTCGAAGGTGCGCTGAGACCCCGGGGCAAGGTTGCGCCCGATCATCGCCGCCTCGATGGGCAGCGTCCCGGACCC
>JALGSS010000657.1 GCA_029821745.1 Candidatus Zipacnadia bacterium | reverse complement strand
ATCTCAGGTGTGCGGTTGGCGAAGGCAATATAGCCGGGTGCCACTGGCAGCCCTGCTGCCAGCGCTTGTCAGTCCTCGTTGCCTATCCGTCCGAAGGACGGTTGCCGTTTCAGCCGGCTACTTCAGTGCCCGGCGGCGAAGGCGAACGTCACCTACCCCCGGCCCCTTCCTGCGAGGAAGGGGGGAACGGCGGGGAGGCTCATGTGCGGCCGTGGTCGTTGTGGTCAACACCCCGCAGGCTGAAGACCTGCGGCTACCACAGCGAACGGGAAACGGCTCCGCAGGCTGCGAAGGCACGCGGCCTGGGGATTGCCTAGGACTTCTTCTCCAGCAACTGGGCGCGGTATGTCTCCGAGGGCCACGTGAAAATGCGCTCAGTCTGCTTGTCCGTCAGGTAATGCGGCCCGCCCAGGGCATACGTCCCCCACAGCACCCGGGCCGTCTTGCACATCATCATCGTCGCGTTGATCACCTCGGCTGGAGTGCCACCGATAGCGATCAGGCCATGGTTCTGGATCAGGATCACTTTGGGGCGCACTGCGTACTCCTCAATATACGCCTCGACCTGCTTTTTGACCTCCCGCGCGAGGGGGATACCCGGGTCGGTGTAGGGCACCCAGACGGGCGCAATGCCGCAGCAGACGATCTCGTCCGGGAACAGGCGGCCCTGCCATGCCTGCCGGCCCTCGACGGCGCAGGTGAACTGGTTGATCGCCGTCGGATGGGTGTGCCCGGCGAAGTCTACTCCATCCATCGAGAGCAGGATCGCGTGCATGAGGGCCTCGGTCGAAGGGCGCTTGCCCTCCGCATCGACCGACGCCTCCTCGAAGACCTGTTTCACAACCTCGTCGCTGGTATCTTCGGCGTCCAGGAGTTCCAGGACCTTGGCGAAACGCACCTGGACGAAACCCTCGGGCGCCATCGTGCGCAGCTCGGTGCCGCTGGCCTTCACGTAGAAGCTATCCTCGTCGATCCGCGCCGATGTGTTGCCCTCGCCGAGGATAGCGAAGTCATTGACTGGATCGCCGAGAGCATGGGACATCTCAATGAGGTCGGACATGACATCCTTGGGCATGAGTACTCGCAGACTCCTTATGATCGCTGATTGCGATTGCTGCTACGGCACTTGCCCCTGCACCCCTTCCGTGAAAGGGAACCGGGGAGAACGGCAAGGCGTCGGATGCCGTCCGTTGCCGTGGTTGTTGTAGGAGGTCTTCAGCCTGCGGCCGTTGTCGGCCTGTGTCGTTGACGTCCTGCGCTGTGAACCCGGCGGCCTGCCCCACCCGGCAGGTGTGTGGTTGGCACCGGCAACGTCAAAGCCTAACAGCAACACCGCGCAGGCTGAAAACCTGCGGCTACGACGGCACCACAACGGCAACGGCATCGGTTCATGCAGCCTGGTCTTGGCAGACCGGCGGCCTGCCCCACCCGGCAGGTGTGTGGTTGGCGAAGGGAATGTCAAAGGCTGACACCAACACCCCGCAGGCTGAAGACCTGCGGCTACGACGGCACCACAACGGCATCGGTTCATGCAGCCTGGTCTTGGCAGGCCGGCGGCCTGCCCCACCCGGCAGGGCTTGTGGTCCGCGAAGGCAAATACTCGGCCGGATACTTCGGGCCGATGCCCTCGTGGTCCGGCCACTCCGACGGCCAACGTCAACACGCCGTAGACATCCATGATCGGGTGCCACTGGCAGCCCTGCTGCCAGTGCGTCGTCAAAGGCCCCAAAGCCATCAACGCACGCTGATCCGCTTGCTCTCGAAGCCCCGGATCGTCGTGTACTGCGCGTCCGGGATGATCTCCGCCCAGACCTCGTGGGGCCCGCGTTTCGGCTGCCAGTCCACCGACACCGTCACCATCCCGAAGCCATCGCGACGCATCGCCTCCGGCGGGTCGAAGCTCGCCTCATTGCGGGCCTCCGGATCCACCCACCGGGCCGCCGGCAGGGCGTCGATCACTTGCTCCCCGCCGATCAGCGTTCCGCCGTTGGCCGGGTCGCCGTCCCAGAAGCGGACGCGCACATTCCTCGCCGCCATGCCGCCTACATTATGCACCGTGGCGTTGATGCGCACAATCCCCGTGTGCTCCGGCTGGTAGTCGGAAAAGGTGAGGTCCGCTTCGCTGAATAGACCCACCGCCGGCTTCACCCAGTAGCGGAAGCAGCAGTCGCCGGCCGTGGCGAGGACCTCGGGCGTGCAGCGGCTCGTCGTGTAGAAGGCCAGCCCGCGCATTTCGGGACCGTTCGCGCGGATGTAACGGATCTGGTCCTCCAGTTCCTCCGGCGTAACGAACCCGTAGTCGGTCGAGATTGCCAGGCCGATGACCGTCTTCTTGATGATCATCATCGTGCGGGCGAGATCAATCCGCTGCTGCAAGAACTCATAGAAGTTGTGCTGGTCGTACCACGCGCGGAAATAGTTCTGGTAAACCTCGCACATGACCAGGTCCATCGTGTCCCTGAACATGTTGCATTCCAGTGCGGTTAGCCCGGCGAACTGCCAGGTCGCGAAGAACTTGTCCGGTGCGGCTGCGCGGGCCTGTTTCAGGATCTCCCAGAAGCCGAGGGACAGGCGCTCTTGCTGCGGGTGCTGGTCCCACATTCCGAGTTCGTCGATCGCGATACCATCCCACGGGTCCACCTGTGTGTAATCACGCACGACGCGCACGGCCAGCTTCTCGAAGTCGATATTCTCGTCGATGTCCTCGGGTCGCGGACCCCCGATATACGCAACGCCGCTCCGGTGCTTCAGCGCCATCACGCCGCGGGCGTGGAGCGCGTCGATCTCCGATTCCGCGGCAGTCAGGTGATGGGTCATCCAGGTGACTTCGGGCCGCGTCGCGCCATAGAAACAGAAGAACACGTCCTGCGCAACCACGGGGACGAGCATCCGCGCCTCAAGGCCGGACACCTCCTCCCTGGCGATGATTCGGTACATGCCATCGCTGTCTGGCTGCCACTCCACCGACGGCTGGAAGGGCTGGGCGGGGTCGGTTGCCGGACGCGCCTTGCCGATGGGCTGCTCGCGCCCGTCGAGCTCAGCGCTGAACACGACGGACATACCCTCCGGCGGCGCTTCCCACTCGTCCAGGTGCGCGGCGATCTTGACGGTGTCAGTCCGGCACGGAATCCGCTTCGAGACGGCGATCTGCAGGCCGGGCTGTGCGATCACGCCCAGCGTGCAGCATAGCAGCGCAAGAACTACCGCGCGTAGCGCAGGCGCAAGGACTTGAAGTAACACGGACCCTCGCCGGCCCACAGACCGACGGCGCCGACGGCATCCAGGCCAATGTCCTCGGAATCCGCGACGCGTTTGCCATCCACCCAGATCCGGGCAGCGGGCCCGCTCAGGGTCACCTTGACCCGGTGATACACGTCCGGCTCCACGGCGAACTTTGCAGCGGTGGCCTTATGCCACTTCTCACCGTCGAACCGCCACAGGTTGATCCCCTTCTCGTAGAGCACCAGGGAGAGCATTTCGCCCGTGATGTTGCCCTCCACCTGCGCCCGGAGCAGGATCGCCGGCGCGCCCTTGGCCTCGAACGCAAGCTGGGCGATCGCGGTGATATTGCGCACCTGCAGGCCATCGATGATCGAGGAGGTCATACCCAAGCCGTCCTTCATCGCGACGACGGCCTTCTCATCCGCGCCTTCGGGGATGAAATTGGTGATCCCACCCTTCGCGGGTATCCACTGGCCGAGCTGAGGGAACCGCGCCTCGCGCACGTCCGTCCATCCGGTGAGTGGCGCGGCGAAGTCGTACGTGACATGGACAGGACCCCGTGCGCAGGAATCTGCGGCGAAGGCCCAGGTACAGGCGACCAGCGTCAGCGCGATAAGCAGGACACGATTCATGTTGGCTCTCCCGGTTGAGTGATGGAAGTCTCGGCGAACGGCTTACCTACCCCCCGGCCCCCTTCCTGCGAGGAATGGGGAGAGCGGCGGAGGGTATGAAGGAGCGAAGAGACGTCGCCGTCGTAGGCGCAGGTCTTCAGCCTGCGGCCGTCGTCGCCGTTCCCCGGGAACCCCGCGGAGTCAGCTCCGGCAGACCACGTCAACACCCCGCAGGTCTTCAGCCTGCGGCCGTTGTCGGCGTTCCCCAGGAACCCCGAGGACAGCTCCGGCAGACTACGTCAACACCCCGCAGGCTGAAGACCTGCGGCTACGACGGCGGACGACAACAACCGCAGGCGACCCGTAATCACGCCAGGAGCAGGGCCCCGGTGCCACCGCTGGTTAGTTTTACGCG
>JALGSS010000656.1 GCA_029821745.1 Candidatus Zipacnadia bacterium | reverse complement strand
CGCTGGAAGTTGTCGTGTAACCAGCAGTTGCGCAGGACGAATCCGGCGGCAGAGCGCTTCCCGTCCAGCACAACAAGAGCTAGCGGCGGCAACTCGAGCGGCTGGTCCACCTCCACGAGGAACTCCCCCTTGGCTTGGTACCTATCGTTGATGGCGAGCGCGGGGCCGTCTGGGGTTGCCTCCACGGAGAGTGCTCTCGCGACGCCGAGGAGATCCACGGACTTCTGCTCCCGGAATTCGAGGCTGTCCCCGACTTCGTAGGCGCCCTGCAAGTAGTAGCGGTGGTCGTCGACTCGCTGGACGACCCGTCCGAAGCTACCGTGGATGTTGAGGTTGTCGTCCGCGCCATAGGCCAACTCGCAGCGATCCAGCGTCGGGCCGCGGTCCGCACCGGCGAGATGGAAGATGTCCGCGCCGAAGGCGTGAAGGCGGCTGGTGTGAGGGCGGCGAGTGGCGCGCAGCCGACGATACACATGTCCGCCCTCGCCGCCGCCCTCGTTGACGGCGATGCCCGGGCTGGACCAGATGTTGACATCCTCGAAGCGCATGCCGGAGCAGTTCACCGATCGCAGCGCCGCTCCGGTCCGGATCGTGCCGACTACGTAGTCGCCAGGCTGCAGCGCGTCGGGAATCCCGTGTCTCTGCATTTCACTGCACAGAACGCCGGTGCCCTCTTCCGAGAGTTGCCAGTTGCCGGGGGTATGCCGATGGTTGATGAAGCCACCTTCCGCATCGTAGAACATGAGCGCGCGATTGCCCTCGGTCTCCTTCTTGCCATCGGCATCGCGTGGCGCGTAGTCATCCATCAGGGCGGCGCGGATCGTCCCTCTCTCACGGTCGATCTCGGTGACACGTGCCTGGAACCAACAGGGGATGGTGAAGTCAATGGTCAGACCGCGCACCGTCACATTGCGGCAGTCCTCGAACAGCAGTGCATGCACCATCGGCGGCTCGAACCAGAAGGTGACACCGTGAGCGTCGATCTCCAGGTTGGCCAGGTCTCTTAACGTGGATGCTTGGCTCCAGTTCGCATGAAACAGGTAGTCGCCAGGAGGGATCACAATCCGCCCGCCCCCGGCGGCGGAGATATCGCGGATCTTCTGCAGGAGATCCTGCCCCCTCTTGCGCAGGACCGTTTCCTCTCTTACGGTGAATGTCGGATATCCGGTGGGCAAGTCGGGCTTCCAGCGCGAGACGTAGGGCTCCGGCACGATCTGGAATGCCGCGGTCACCTCGACCGGGGGCAAGTCCGGACCCGCGACCACGAGGAAATCGACCGCCGATTCCTCGGTTAGGTCGAGCGCGAGAATATCGAACCCATGGCGGACCGAATCCGCCCGTCCGAGGTGGCGGCGCCAGACCTCCCTGCCGTCTACGAGAATGCGGCACTCGGCCTCCGTCTTCGGAGACGGCTTCTGGATGTACCCGACCAGGCGGACGCTACCTTCCGTGCGCGGCATCCAGCGGCGAACAGCATCCTGACCGGGCGTCGCCTCGAAGCGTGTGACTGCCTCCGTTACAGCATCGTCGAATCCTGGAAGGCCGTCGGGGGCCTCCCGTGCAAGAGAGCCATTCTGCATGGGGTTCCTCTCAGGCGTCTTCGCTTCTTCGTTGGCAGCGACGGCGGATGGCAGCATCACCGATATCACAAAGACACCTGCCATCGAGGTCGACCATGTTCGCATCATCTGATTCCCTCATTGAACCGTGTCTGGGCGTTGCGCCTGCAAGTGAGTGATGGCGCCGGCGAAGCGAACTGGACCCGCCGGGACTGGGGCCCGTGGGATCTCGGAACTGATCTGTATGGCCTTGGGCGCCGCCGGCATCGGGTAATGACCTTGGAACATCGGGGTTGACTTCGCCGACCGCCCTGCGCATCCTCCCCGCGTGTTCTGGCACTTGCTTCTCGTATTGCTCTTTCCCCTTGCTTCTCTGATCTCAGGAGCGTTCCGTGACGGTCGTGGCCGTCACTGCGCCAGCGGGCCGAACTCCGAGAAGGGACAGGTTTGTCGCCCAGAACGGGGAAACTAGGAACACACCACTGCGCGATGTGATGCGTTATACGTGCCAGGCGTACGTAGCGTGATATATGGACGGTAGACGCTCTGCGGGCGGACTGACGCGCTTGATCGGCACGCTGGCACCTGCCGCACTCCGTGCAGGCCACGGGAACAGGCGACCCGGATCGCGCGCTGCTTACCCGCGCGGCCACCGAGCTCCGGCGGGCGCATCAGCCGCACACAAGGGGGCGCACCGACATGAGACCAAGTAGACAGCTCCGCGGATTGGTGTTAGTGGCCACGCTTTTGCTGACTACCGTAGCCTGTGCCGCGCCAGACTTGCCTGAGTTGCTGCAATCGGGCGAGTGGCGATCCCACTACGCCGGCGAGATGTCGATCACTCGGGTTGAGAACGCGCTGGGCGAGAACCCCGGCATCGAGATTGCCTGTGGGCCCTCGCCTGAGAACGTGACGTATGCGGCTATCAGCGTCACCTTCGACGCGCCCATCGCCATGAGCGGGCTGAGCGCGATCTCCTTCATGGCGCGCGCCGACCAGCCTGCTCGGCCCAAGCTCTCCCTGGAGTGTACGGGCGGCTCGCTCAGCCGCGACTTCGAGCGCCGACCCCTGACCAACTCAGTCCGGCGCGTCGAGATGGCGCGGGCAGACATGACGGTCAAAGGCGCCCCGGACCTCTCGCGGGTAACCTCCCTGACCATCGGCTTCGGGCTGTGGGACTTCGACACGTCCGAGGCCGGCTTCACCATCACCCTCGCCGGCCTTCAGTACGTGGGCACCGAAACGCGCTACATCATCCCGCGACCCAAGCGTGGTGTGAGTGTAGACGGCGAGTTCAAGGACTGGGGCTACGAGGACACCCTCTACAACTGGACTGAACCGGAGTATGTGTACGTGGACGCAGCCGAATTCGTGGTGCCCGACGGCCCCGAGTGGTCGGGTGTGGAGCGACTCTCCGGACGTTTCGCCATGATGATGGACCGGGAGAATCTGTATTTCCTCGCGCTGGTGGCCGACGAGAATCCCTTCGAGGGCGCCGACCCCGCGCAACCGTGGCGCAACGATTCGGTCGAGTTGTTCCTGGCCGTCAAACCCAGCGACCACGATCTGCGCAGCGGCAAGCGGCCCGATATCCAACTCGTGCTTGACTGCGGCAAAGGCCGCCCCGCGACCATCTGTCTCGCTCAGGGACGCCAGATCCCGTGCCAGGTGCAGGCCCGGACGGTGCCCGCGAG
>JALGSS010000655.1 GCA_029821745.1 Candidatus Zipacnadia bacterium | reverse complement strand
ACCTGGGCCGAGGATTTCACATCAGCCATCGCCCTGGAAGGCCACGTGGCCGGATACTGGTACTCGGTGGGCCACCGCTATCACGAACTGCTCACGGCGCTGGCCGCAGCCTACGCCTGGAACCCCGATCTGTCCGACGACCTGCACTACCTGTACCGAGTTCTCGTGCCCCGGGCCGCGCATCATCTGTACGGCGACGCGTGGCGGGAGATGGCCGAGCTGTTCATTCTCAATCTCGACCCACGCTCGGCCGGCACGAGCACGAACCCCGATGAACTCGCCGACATCCTGGACCGGGCCCGGCGTTCCGTGGAGCTAGCCTCGGAGGCGTGCCCTCAACTCAGCGGGCGGGCTCTTGTCACTTGCCGGTACATGGTGTCGCGCAGTCAGGGGCTCGTGCACACGGCGGCCTGGCGTCTCGCGTACACCTGCGGCCTCAAAGCGCTCGCTGACGGCCTCCGGCTGGTGCGGGAGGATAAGCTGGCCGACGCCGCGTCGGTGCTTCAGGCCGCCCTGGGCCAGCTCGATTCTCTCCCGAGTGAACTGCGCGGAGACGCTGCCCGACAACGCATCTTCAAGTACCTGGCTCTCGATCTGCGCAAGCTCAGCGACCGTATCAGCAGACACGATCTGACGCTACTCGCCCGGGAGCCCCTGTGGCAGATCGGGGAGTTCGACAACCGCACTGCGGAGTTCGTGGGTGACTCGGACGGGCCGCCCGGCGAGTTCACCATCGGCGACGCGCTGTCCGCCTTTCCGGCGAGCGGGGGGTACACAATCCGTTTCTCGGGCGCTCTCCCCGACGGCGGCAGACTCTTGGTCCGCGCCCAGGGGAAGCCTTTCAGCGTGAGCGTTGACGGGACGGAGTTGTACTACGCCTACGGAATGGTCTCCGGATACAACGACATTACTGTGGCGGTGCCGGCCCTCGAGCTGGGTGACCACAAAATCGTGGTGAAGCCTGACGCTCGCCTCAACACCGACGCTGTGGCGCTCTATCCGGGCACAGCACTTGTGCCCACGTCAGCCGCTAACGAGTGGCTCCTGGACACGGCGGGCACCTGGGATTTCCGCCTCGACCCAGGTGACGTCGGCGAGGCCGAGGCCTGGTACAAGCAGCCGATTGACCCGGACGCGTGGACCACGATCTCAGTCCCCGGTTTCTGGGAGAGCGACGCGCGGTACCCCACGTATGACGGCATCGCGTGGTATCACACCAGCATCAAGCTGCCCTGGCAGCACCACACGCGCCCCGTCTACGTCCGCTTCGGCGGCGTGGATGACTACACGAAGCTCTACGTGGCCGGGGAGTACATCGGCAAGCACGACAAGGAGGACTCGGAGTTCAACTGGTTCGACGAGCCCTTCGAGTTCAACGTCTCCGGCAAGATACCCTTCGCCGATGGCGCGGATATCTACGTGCGTGTCGAAGACGACCACGGTCTCGGGGGCATCCACGGGCCCGTAACTATCGCCATCATCCTCGGTGGCCGCGAGGAAGCGCCCGTCGTGGGGCCCGGCGCCCTGGGCTTCTGAGCTGCTGCGTACTGCGCCCGCATGGCGCTTCCGCCTATGGCCGACAGGAGGTCTCCATTGACCAGACTCAGCAGCGCTCTGGCCCTTCTGCTTGGGTGCTTCATGCTCCAGTCTGCGCACCCGCAGGACGAGATGTGGATCAAGCGGACCATCGAGGTGATGGGCTCGGATGCGGCGGAGAGAACGCACATGGCGCGGCTCCCCCTTGCCGATCTCAAGCTGCCGCCGGGCGTAAGACTGGATACACTACGCCTGATAGACCCGGAGGCGGAGAGACGCGTTCTCTTTGAGCTTGACCTGGAGGCCTCCGAGCTGCGCTGGCTATCCGCGACGCCGCCCGGCGAGGTCGGTGTTCTCGAAATGTACGTATCAGCGGACCCGGACCTCCTGCCCGTGGGCCGCGGGCAGTTCCCGGAGCCCGTCGTCACCGAAGGGAGCAAGAGCGCGGGCTCCCTGGTACATCAGTTGACCGCGGACACCCCCGACGGAGCTCTGAGACTGGCGCTTCAGGATTCGACGCCCTATCATCAGGGCCTCAAGGAGACCCACGACCAACCCTTCACGGACGCGGACAAGCAGTGGCTCGAACAGCTCTGGTGCCGGCGCGTCGGGGTCCAGTCCTTCACCATCGGCGGGCAGGAACTGGTGCCACGGCACTGGCCCGGATACTGGACGGCCCTGAATTACTCCTCCAAGGGCTACGGGTATCATTTCTCCCGCGTGGACACGGTCACTGTGCGCCGCGGGTCCCTGACCAGCCGGCTCACAGCCCAGGGATCCGCCGAATGCTTCCACTACGGCTGGGGGCACGGCCTCGGGGTGACGCTGGGGCTGGACGTCTTGCCGGACGGCCGAGTCCACGTGCGATGGACCCTCGATGCGCCCGACGACAGCCCGACCGGCGAGGCGTCGATCAGTTCCATCAGCTTCTTCCCCGAATTCGTAGCGCCCATATTCGACCGCGCGATCTGGCACGACGCCGAGGGCCGGCGGCAGGAGTCTTCGGTGTCCACCTCAGCCGACAAGACCTTCTTCGATGGCCGCCCGGGCGGCGACGAGTGGTGCGCACTGTACAGCAGTGACACGGGGCTCCTGCTGGGGGTCATACCGGAGAACTGGGGTGACGGCGGCAGCCTCCACCTGTCCGTCTCAGATGCTGACGGGTGGCCGGCGAACGTGTGCAGAATCGGCCTGAAGGCCGCCCCGCAACGCCCCTGGCCTCCGGGCGAAACACGCACTTACAGCTACTGGCTCGTCGCGCGGAAGGTCGCTGCCGAGGCCGACGTACCCGCTACCATGTCCGCTTTTCGGCAATCGGCGAAGGTCTCTCCTCGGGTCCGTGTGCTGACAGGGGGACACAAGTAGCCCGCCGCCGTTCGTAGGCCCGGCACTCCGGTCGTGCTGAAGAACTCACTTGGGTAGCTGTGGGGTGGTCGCGACGTTCAGCGACCGGGGCCCCACAGGCCCATAGGGCGATCCTGGGGCGTCCGTGGGGCCCCGCCGATTGTGGGGCATCGGCACCCCACGGCTATCTGCCCCTTTTCCAGCACAATCCTCCTGCCGGGCTGTCGCTCGCCTTTCGTAGGCGCGGCGCTACACTCCTGCACAATGACCCATCGCGCGCCGTACACTCCCCCTATCCTGCCGTCGTGAGGCAGGTGACGGCCGGGATGCGGAATGTGCTCCGGGGCCCAAATCGGCGTTGCGGGAAGTAGACCTC
>JALGSS010000040.1 GCA_029821745.1 Candidatus Zipacnadia bacterium | reverse complement strand
TGCTGCTGCTCGTGAGCCCGTGGATCGCCGCCCGGATTCGTCGCTTGCTGGACCCGACACGGACCCCCGGGGCCGCCGCAGCGATTGACTGACCCCGCTGAGAGATAGTGACGCAGCCGCAGCGTCTTACCCGTCCGCCACTTGCTTCAGCGCTCCGTAGAGAATCTCCGCGACACGCTTGTACGAGTACCGCTCTGCGACCACCGCCCGGCCCTTCTCTGCCATTGACTGGGCCATATCGGGGTCTTCGAGGAGCGTCTGCAGCTTGTCCGCCAGGTCCACGACATTGCCCTCTTCGAACACCAGTCCGCCGCCTGTGTCCTTGATGACTGCGGGAATCTGGCCGGAAGTGGAGCCGACCAGGGGCACGCCGCAGGCCAGGGACTCGACGAGAACGCGGCCGAACTGCTCTTTCCAGTGGGGGCGCGTGCGCGAGGGCAGCACCAGAACGTCCAGCAGGTTCAGGTAGTCGGGGACCGCGTGATGGGCCACGGCGCCCGTGAAAAAGAACGTACCCGATGGCAGTTGTCTCTCGGCTGCTGCTTCGAGGCGCCACCGGTCCGGACCGTCGCCGATGACCACCACGGTGAAGTTCGGGCCGATCCTGTCTGCCAACACTCGCGCAGATTCGAGCAGGTCCCAAACGCCCTTCTCAGCCGCGATACGCCCGACGTACCCGATGATGGGTGCCTTGATTCCGAGACGGGCCCGCAATGGTTCACTGTCGTGGGGCGCCACGAGCTGCGGATCGATCCCGTGGGGCAGCTCGGTCATGGTTCCCGTGTATCCCTTGGCGCGCAGAACCTCGGCCGCCTCATCACTCACCACCATGGCGTGGTCGGCGCAGTCAAGCGCCCGCTTCTGCATGAACGAGAACGGCGGGAAGTACCGCTTGAACAGATTCTGCTTTGTGTAGAAGACAAGCTTGCAGCCGAGGCGTCGCTGCCGGCCCAATGCCTGCGTGGTGACGAGGGAATAGGGCTCCTCATCAACGTAGAGCACGTCGGGCTCGAACTCCTGCAGGACCGGTCCTAAGCCGCGGTACCAGTGCAGGTGGATATGCCCGGGAAACGCCGTTGGGAGAGGGTGGGCGAGGTCCTTGAGTTCGGGCAGACATGAGAACGCCGTATCGCCGCGGAGGGACGAGTCCCACTGGTCCGGGGCGATGAGCAGCAGTTTCACGTCGGGTCGTCCTGCAAGCTCCACGTAGAGCTGCTGGTTGACGTCGATGACACACGAGTGGCTGATGGCGGCAATTCTCAAGCTCTTCGTCCACCTATCGGGGACGGCATGCCCGGCAGATTCTCGTCAGGAAGGTCGTCGGCCGGCGAAGTGCTGCTGCAGCACTTCCATGACCTGCTCAGCTTGCTTGTCCCATGACAGCTTCAGCGCCCTTTCGTGAACGGCCTTGCTCATGGACTCGAGCAGCTCTGGATTCTGGGCCAGGGAATCCAGTCTCTGGGCGATGATGTCACCGTCTGTCGGCACGATGTACCCGCTGACACCCTCTTCCACCAGGTGTTCGGAGCCGCCCACGTTGGTCGTGACAAGTGGGAGCCCACAGGATGCGGCCTCGCCGATGACCAGCGGGAAGCCCTCTGCATCGCTTGGGAAGCCGAAGCAGTCGGCCATGGCGTAGAAGGCTTGAGGCCGGCTCGTCGGCGGCACGAAGCGGATGCGATCCCCGACGCCGAGACCGTCGGCGAACCGTTGGAAAAACGCCGTGTCTCCCTTACCGACGATCAACAGGTACGCATTGGGCGCCTGCATCTTGCCCAGCGCTTCGACCAGGAAGGGCACCCCCTTGTCGAACCACCGGCCTCCCAGGAACAGCGTCAGGAAGGCGTCCTCGGGGATGTCGAGCTTCTTGCGCGCAGCCTTGCGGTACTGCTCCCGCAGGCTCGGCTTGAAGACCTCGTGGTCCACCCCGTTCTCGGTCACGTATATCTCGTCGTCGTCGAGGCCGTGCCGGCTCATCGCGTAGTCCTTGAGGTACTGGGAGACCGTCATGACGGCGCCGCGACAGTGCCTCACCGCCCGGCCCTCGAAGTGCAGAAACAGGCGAGCGCGGGACCACTGGAAGAACCGCTTGATGGGGTTGGGAGGGTGGTATTTCCACTCCACGGCCTGCGTTCGACGCGCGCGCAGAGCGTGGCAGGTGTGCAGCATCAGGCAGTCCTGGCGCAGGCTATTGCCGCCCTGGGACATGATTGCGTGGTAGTGGGTATTGCGCAGGACGAAGACGGACGCGAGGATGATCCAGAAGCCCTGGAGACTGGATGAACTGAAGGGACACCACATCTTGTGGATTGTCAGGCGTTCGCCCCGGATGTTATCCGCCGAGAAACAGTACAGGTGCACCTCATGGTAACGGCTGAGGCGCTCCGCCAGCTCAGCAACGACCCGCTCCTGCCCACCACGGCGGTTGATATGCTCGGTGATAATCGCGATGCGCATGGGCTGGTTTCAGACTTCCTTCCGCCGCCGAGCTCTTCGCAGCGTGCGCACTCCCGCGAGCTTGCCGCGGGTTGAGGCCCATAGCTGTCTGGTCACATCCGACGGGCTCTCGGGCAGCGCCAGCAGCCACTTGATAAGGCCGTAGCGCGTTCCTCCGCCGACCAGCAACGCGTAGGCCAAGAACACCCAGCGCTGGACGGGGCCTAGGTACTTGAACAGACAGTAGGTCCAGTTGTGGCTGTCCGAGTAGACCAGATTCGCGTCTGTCTTCTCCCGGGTCGACGCGTCGAATCTGGCAGCCGGGTAGTGGTCCACGGCAGCCACCGGGTCATAGATTAGCCTGTACCCCTGAGACGTCACATGCAGCGACGCGTCCGTATCATTCAAGCAAGACGAGCCGCCTGACATGTTCTCGTCGAAGGGCTTCATGAGCGCGCGTCTGAAGCTCATGTTCGCGCCCTTCAGGTGGTCGGCCTCAACGGCGCCCTCCAGCAAGTCCAGATGGTGGTTGCCGATCACCCGGCCCCAGGGCGTGATCTTGCCTACTGCATCCACGCGGCCCACCAGGATCTCGCCATTCTCATGGACGACATCCCGGCCTCCGACGCCGCCGACCGTCTCATCCTCGTAGTGCCGAAGGACCCGCTCGAGCCAGTTGCACCACGGGACGCAGTCGTCATCGAGGAAGCAGACGATGTCGCTGGTGGCGGCGCTCAGGCCGCAGTTCATGGCGACGATCTGGCCGGGCCGGTCGGCGATAGGGCGCTGCAGGTCGATGCCCTCTGCATCAAGATCGCGCCCCCTGACCCACTCGTCGAAAGCCTGCCGGCTGTCGGTGTCGATATCACGCAGCACGACGACGATCTCGTCGGGCTTTCGCGTGCCCGCGAGAATGCCCTCCAGGCACTTAACCAGGTCCTTGGGCCGGCGGTAACTGGGTACGAGCACCGAGACTGTCATGGTGACGCGTCAAACCACGCTGCGCAAGAACTTCGCAGTATAGGATCGGTCATTCTTCGCGACCTGCTCGGGCGTCCCAGTGGTGATGACTTCACCGCCGCCACGCCCGCCCTCCGGGCCGAGATCGATCATCCAGTCGGCCAGCCGGATGACGTCGAGATTGTGCTCGATCACCACCACGGTATTCCCCGCCTCCACGAGCCGGTTCAGGACCTCCATGAGCTTCTCGATGTCCGCGAAATGCAGACCGGTCGTGGGCTCATCGAGGAGATACAGCGTACTCCCCGTGCCGATTTTCGACAACTCCCGGGCTATCTTGAGGCGCTGGGCCTCGCCACCCGAGAGTGTGGTCGCCGGCTGGCCGAGGGTCACGTAGTCCAGCCCTACGTCATTGATCGTGCGCAGGATGCGCTCAATGGCCGGAACGTTGCTGAAATGCTCCAGGGCTTCCGCGACGGTGAGTTGGAGCACGTCGGCAATGGTCTTGCCCTTGTACAGAACCTGGAGCGTCTCGCGATTGTAGCGGCTGCCACCACACTCTTCACACGGCACGTAGACGTCGGACAGAAACTGCATCTCAATCTTGACGACGCCGTCTCCCTCGCAGGCCTCGCAGCGCCCGCCGCGGACATTGAAGCTGAACCGCCCGGGCTTGTATCCCCGGGTCCGCGCCTCGGGGACGGCGGCGAAGAGGTCCCGGATCGGCGCGAACACACCCGAGTACGTCGCCGGATTTGACCTGGGCGTCCGGCCGATGGGACTCTGGTCGATGTTCACCATCTTGTCAATATTCTCGGTCCCGATGATGGCCTCGTGGCTGCCCGGGCGTTCGGCTGAGTTATGCAACTTCCGTCGCAGAGCCCGGTACAGGACATCATGCACCAGCGTGCTCTTGCCCGAGCCCGAGACACCGGTGACTACCACGAGGCAGCCGAGGGGCAGGTCCACTGTGACACTCTTCAGGTTGTGCTCAGTCGCGCCGCGGATCTCGAGCCGCCGGCCTGACCCCTTTCGTCGCCGGGGAGGGTTCGGCACCCCTAACTCGCCGATCAGATACTTGCCGGTAATCGACTTGCCGCCGTTCTTCATGCCCTCCACGTCGCCGGCGTAGATGAGCTCTCCGCCGTGAACGCCGGCGCCCGGTCCGAACTCCACCACGTGGTCTGCGCTCTCGATCGTGGCTGGATCGTGCTCGACTACGATGACGGTATTGCCCAGGTCGCGCAGCTCCAGGAGCGTCTTGAGCAGCCGGTCCTGATCTCGCGCATGCAGGCCAATACTCGGTTCGTCAAGAATGTACAGCACACCTGCCAGCCCGGAGCCCATCTGGGTGGCGAGGCGGATGCGCTGAGCTTCGCCGCCGGAGAGTGTGGGCGCCGCGCGGTCGAGGGTAAGGTAGCCGACGCCGACCTCATCCATGAAGGTCAAGCGCGCCCGGACCTCACGCAGCAGCTCCTCGGCGACGATGCTGCCCGTCCGGCCAAGGTCCAGGTTCGCGAAGAACTCCAGGCACTTCTCCACATCCAGGGCGGAGACTTCAGGGAGCGTCCTGCCGCCGACGCGCACCGCTCGGCTCTCGGGACGCAGCCGGGCCCCGCCGCATGCCGGGCAGGGCATCAGCGAGTAGAAGCGGTCGAAGTAGTCTCGCTGAGCCTGGGACTTGGTCTCCGTGTGGCGGCGCTCACTGACCGGTAGCAGGCCCTCGAAGGCCTTCATATACGAATAATCGCGGCCGCTGCGGGTCTCGTACGAGAACTCGATCTGCTCGTCGCCCGAGCCGTAGATGACCACGTTGCGCACGTGCTCCGGCAGGTCTTTCCAGGGGGTCTTGAGGTCGAACCTGTAGTGCCGGGCCAGCCCCTGCATGATGTGCTCGACGTGGGCGCTCTTCACCTGGCCGTAGATTTCCAGAGCGCCGTCGAGGATCGAGCGTCCCGCATCGGCGACGAACAGGTCCGGGTCGATGTCCTTCTTCACGCCAAGTCCATCACACTCCGGACACATGCCCTGGGGGCTGTTGAATGAGAAGAGGCCCGGGGTCATCTCCGGGTAGGTGATTCCGCACCTTGGGCACGCGAAGCGCGTCGAGAACTCCATGTCCTCGCCGTCGAGAGGGCTGACGATCACCGTGTCGTTGCCGTGGGCGAGACCCACCTCGATCGACTCAGCCAGCCGAGACCGCATATCCGGTGAGATCACGAGCCTGTCGACGACGAGCTCGATCCTGTGGTCGTCGCCCCGCACATCGACCCCATCGGCCAGGTCCACGACGTCGCCGTCGACGCGCGCGCGCACGAATCCGCCCCTGCGCGCGGTCTTCAGCGCCCCCGGCTGGTCCTCCTCGACCTTCAAGGGGGCGAGGACAAGCAACTTCGTGCCCTCCGGCAGGGCCATCACGCGGTCCACGATCTGCTGGGGGGTGAAGGCATTGATCTCGATCCCGCACTCGTAGCAGAAGGGGGTCCCCAGGCGCGAGTACAACACGCGCAGGTAATCGTGGATCTCGGTAATGGTGGCGACCGTCGAGCGAGGGTTGCCGCTTGCTGACTTCTGATCGATGGCGATGGCGGGTGACAAGCCCTCGATGTGGTCCACATGGGGCCGGGACATGACGCCGAGAATATGCCGGGCGTGGGTCGACAGAGACTCCACGTAGCGCCGCTGGCCCTCGGCGTAGATCGTGTCGAAAGCCATCGACGACTTCCCGGAGCCGCTGACCCCGCAGAAGACGATCAGGGCATTCCGCGGCAGTTCCAGCGAAACGCCCCTGAGGTTGTGTTCACGTGCGTTGTAGATCCGGATGCTGTCTTGTGCCATATATATCGCGTCTCACTCCAAGAAGGTAGTCTGCCATTGTATCACGACGCCTCAACGAGGGTCAAAACAATGGGGCTTTGCGCGCCCGGCCCGGGAGGGGCGTCAGCTTGACTTTTGACCCCCTGTATGCTACTTTTCCACAGATACTGCTGGTGCACTGGAGAGGGTCGCTCAGAGCCTGCGCACGCTGCTCTCCGGCCCAGGAACGGCGGAAGAAGAGGGCCCCCGCTGAGAGAGTGCTCAGGGGGGCGCTTTTTGGTGTTCCGAAACGGGCGCATACAGGCAACAGCCACATTTACGGAGACACAACCACATTGAAGCAATATGTGCGACCGGCCCGGAGGAAACCGTCCATGACAGGCCACCGTCCCATATGGAGCGCCCGGCGTGTGCTTTACGGGTTCATGTGCCTTGTCCTGCTCGCCTTGTTACCTGCACTTGCGTTTCCCCGCCCGAGCGTTGCAATCACTGCCCCGGCTGATCAGGCCACGATTTCCGGTCAGACGTGGGTCAATGTCGCGTTCCGGAGCGATACCAACCGCCAGATCGTGCGGGTGGAGTTGCTGATGGACGGGCAGGAGTTCCAGGCCTACGTGCTTCCGGTACCCTTGCACCAGGGCCAGAAGTCATTCCCTGTCGACGCGACACCCTTCCAGCCCGGCCCACACCAGCTCTCCGTGCGCGCGTTCGACGCTGCCGGCGAGACCGGAGCCGCCGCGATCACCGTCAATGCGGGCGCTGGGGTTGGCGCCCCCGCCGCGAACACCATCGACCAGATCCCGCCCGTGGTGAGTGTCTACTACCCGGCGCAGGGAGCGGTTGTGTCCGGCCTCGTGACGATCCGAGCCGAGGCCAGCGATCAGGGCGGCGTGCGGAACCTGATTTTCTACATTGACGGGAAGCTTCACACGATACGGATGAACGCGCCGCCGTACACGGCGCAATGGGACACGTCCCAGTACAAGGATGGTCCGCACGTCATCGAAGCGCGGGCCAAGGACAGCGAGGAAAACCAGGGAATTTCTGCGCCGGTGACCATCATCGTGCAGAACAACGCTCCGCTGCCCGCACCGGGGACGCAGCCTGTTCCCGGCGGTCCGCCCGGGACTGTCCCACCTGCAGGGCTCGCGGGCCCTCCGGTGGTCCGCGGACCCGGGGCCACTGAGCCGGCCGGGACCTGGGGGCAGCCTGGAGACACGGGACCTCCGGCCATCGTGCCGCCCGGAACGCCCGTTGCATGGGTGCCCAGGGCCGATGAAACCATGGCTGGGCCCTCCGGCGACGCCCCCGCGACGTTCAGGCTGGAGAGCAACCCGGGGCTGCTTGCTCCGCCAAGTGAACCCCGGGCCGTGAAGATTGCCGAAGTGGCGCTGCAACCGGACGCGGCATCTCCTCCGACCACTGGTGGCGCGGAGGCCGACACTGAGCTTGCCACGCCGCCGCCGCTGCAGCCGGAAGCTGTCGTGCCTGGATCGGACACCCCTCGCACCGCGGTGCCCGGCGTCGACCTGACCGCACCTGCGGCCAGGACGCCTGAACTGGCGGTTCCCGACCTGGGATCCGGTTCATTGGCCACGGATACCGGGGACCTCGCTGATCCAGTTGTCACGCCGAGCCTGGACGTGCCGTCGGGCGGTGCCGTGGCGACCCCGACCGTGGCGACACCGGACCCCGGTGAGACACTGATCACCTCCGCCGCTCCCGGGACGGACAGTGACCCGGGGGCCGGGGCCGACACGCCCACCAGTCCCACGTCAACCGATACAGGAGATGCAGGCGAGACGCCCCCACGGACCTCCGGCGCGTCGCTGACGAGAACCGGCCGCGAGCCCGAGGAACCCTCGACGCCCGAGACAACGGGCGGCGACGCCGGGGAGACGACGCCCGCACCGGATACGACAGACACGACGCCTGAAGTTCAGCCTGACGTGACGCCGACGCCAGATGAGACAACGGTGACCCCGGACACACCGGACAGCACTCCGCCTGCGGCAGACTCCACGCCGCCTGAATTGGCTGTCCCGGTGCATTCGCCGGACACCGGCGACGCGACCCCCGAGCCACTGGTGACCGCGCCGGGCGCGGATGCTACGCCGGCGAGCGGTGGCGCAGTGGCCACGCCGGAACTCGCGCTGGACGACCCGGGCACTGGGGCAGGCGAGCCGGTGACACCAACGCCCGATCCGGGCACTGCCACGGCGGACACGCCCGCCGAGCCTGCCGTCGAGCCGCCCCCGCTGGAAGATATGGCACTGGCGAGCATGGGCCCGCCGGCGAGCCGCCCCGGCAATGTGAACGTTGACGGTGGGCTCTTGATCAAGGCGAGTGAGCTTTACCACGAGGGCGCGGTCGCGGCCCTGCCTGAGGTCTCGTTGGACGAACCCGTAGCGGGTGCCGCCACGGTGACGCCCCCGGCCCATGAAGTCGTCACAGCAGATGTCGTGGTGGATGGAGCGCCGGCGACGACTGAGCCGCCTCCGGCCGAACCGGTTACGGACACGCCGGAGCCCCCGGCGCCGGACGAAACGCCCGACGCACAGCCGACGGTGCCCGACGAGGAGCCCGCTGAGCCGGTTACACCGCCTGCGGAGCCCGCCGAGGTCACATCCACGGACAGCCCATCGACGACGGAGCCTGTTACGTCCGCGGCAGTCACTCCCGCAACGGGTGGCGCGGCCGGGCCCCACGCGGGGCTTAGGCGCATCACGGCTGCCCGTGGCGCTTCGGCAACGGGCATAGCCGCGTCGCTGACCGTCCATCGGCTAACGGTCGCGGACGCGGACCGGTTGGCAGGGGGCAAGATGGTTTTCGACGGCAAGGTGCTGCCCGACGGCGCCGTGCCGGAAGTAGTCGACGGCGTGCTCATGGTCTCACTCAAGCACCTGTTTGAGGCCGCGGACGGCGCCATCTACTGGTTCCCGGAGCAGAAGCTGGCGCGGGCCATCACCGCGAGCGCGGACCTGGCCGTCCAGACGGAGTCCCCGCGAGCAAGCCTGAACGGCGACACGCTAATGCTGAAGGCGGCTCCCGTGAGCAAGGGAGGCCGCTTGTTGGTCCCCGTAGAGCTTGTTGAGAAAGCGCTGGGGGTCACTTTCGAGTTCGAGCCAGTGGCCAGACAAGTTATCATCAGACGTTAGCAGCGATTCGACGCACGACTTGTCTTGCAGCCCCACATGCCCAATGGGGCTGCTTTCATACGTGCGCCCATTCCGAACAGCGAGGAGCGCCCCATGGACGGAGCAGAAGTCTTCCTATTTGGCACCCAGGAGATCAACGACAAGGGCCACCTGACCATCGGCGGCTGTGACACGGCGGAACTGGCGAAGGAGTTCGGCACGCCCCTGTACGTGGTGGACGAAAGGCTCGTCCGCGACACGTGCAAGGCGTACATCGCTGAGTTCGGCCGGCGCGTCGACCGGGTTGAGGTCGCATTCGCGGGCAAGGCGCTTCTGACGACCGCGATCTGCCGGGTCATGGACCAGGAAGGCATGGCACTTGACGTTGCCAGCACCGGGGAGCTGTATACGGCCGTTAAGGCCGACTTCCCCACCGGCCGCGTGAAGCTGCACGGCAACTTCAAGTCCGATGAGCTACTCACGGCGGCTCTCGGGTATGGCGTCGGCCGCATCGTGGTCGACAGCCTCAGTGAGCTTGAGCGCCTGTCGCGCATCGCCGGTGAGATGGGCAAGGACGCCGACATCCTGCTCCGCGTCGGCCCTGGCATCAAGACCCAGACCCACAGCTACATCCAGACGGGACAGGCTGACAGTAAGTTCGGCATGAGCATCGCCTCCGGCGCGGCAATGGAAGCCATTCAGTTGGCTCTTTCCCTGCCAAACCTGAACCTGCGTGGTCTGCATTGCCATATCGGCTCCCAGCTCTTCGGGCTGGATTCCTTCGCGCGCGCCGTGGACATGATGATGGACTTCATCACCCAGGTGCGCGACGAGGCCCAGTGGACCTGCGACGAGCTCGACATGGGCGGCGGCCTTGGGATCGCCTACACGCCGGAGGATGCCCCACCGACCGTGGCGGAACTGGCCGACGTGATCTGCCCGGCACTGACCCAGGCGGCGTCTGCTCGCGATCTCCCGATGCCGAAGCTGATTCTCGAGCCCGGCCGGTCCATTGTGGGACCTGCCGGCACGACGCTTTACACGGTCGGCCCCGTGAAGACCATCCCGGGCGTCCGCACGTACGTGTCGGTGGACGGCGGTCTGTCAGACAATCCGCGGCCGGCACTTTACGAGGCCGAGTACACCGCTTTGGTGGCCAACAAGGCAAGCCAGGCGCGCACGATGGCGGCGCGCGTGGCCGGCTCTCATTGCGAGACCGACACGCTGATTCCGGACACAACGCTTCAAGCGGTCGAAGAGGGCGACGTCATGGCCGTCTTCTGCACCGGGGCCTACAACCACGCCATGGCATCGAACTACAACCGCTTTCGGCGGCCGGCGATGGTGCTGGTCATGGATGGCCAGGCCGACCTGATCTACGAGCGCGAAACGCTTGAGGACCTGGTCTTGCACGACGTCATGCCCGGCAGATTGTCGGAAGACGGGCAATAGGGGTAGACGGGCAGGCTGCTTTGGCGGCCGAGGTCCGACCCGATGCGTACTCGACTGGTTGAGCAACTGGCCGCAGAAGACATCGACACGCTGCGGGAAGCCGGGCACCTGGCAACTGAGCTCGGGGCCCGGCTGTTCCTGGCCGGCGGAGCCGCCCGGGACGTTGCCCTCGGCATCCCCCACGAGGATTGGGATATCGTCCTTGAGGGCGACGCCCCCGCGTACGCCAGAGCCCTTGCCGACAGATGGCACGGGCACGCAGTTATCCACGAGCGGTTCCTGACGGCCACCGTCAGGCTCGAGGACGGTGTCAGTTTCGACATCGCGACGGCGCGCCGGGAGGCCTACCCTGCCGCCGGCGCGCTGCCCGTGGTTGAGCCGGCGCCCATCGAAGAGGACCTGTGGCGGCGCGACTTCTCGATCAACGCCATCGCGGTCGCCCTCGGTTCGGACGACTGGGGCGACGTGCTCGACCCGACGGGCGGCATGGACGACATCGACAGTGGCACCGTCCGAGCCCTGCACGACCGCAGCTTCTGGGACGATGCGACGCGGATCATCCGGGCGATCGGTTTCGAGCAGCGCTTGGGCTTCGCGATTGACCCCGAGACGGAGCGCTGGATTCGACAGGCCGCCGAAGGCGGCGCGCTGCAGCGGGTCTCGACGGAGCGCCTCGGCGAAGCCATCCTGCCGCTGCTGCGCAACTCCGTCGGTCCGGACGCGCTTCAGCGAGGCAATGAGTTGGGTATCGCGAGAGCTCTGGGGGCCGGCGCAGCCTTCACGCGGCGCGCGCTGAAGGGTCTGGATGACGTTCTCGATGGCCTGGCGGCGCTGGGCGAAGCGAGGAGCGCCGAGCACCGATCTCTGGCGTGTCTGTGCGCGCTGCTGCTCGGGCACCGGGTCACGGCGGACGCGATCATCAACCGCCTGCATCTTGACCGCTTCGCGGCCCGCGGGTTACGGTCAGCAGAGCGCTTCCTGAAAACTTGGCCCTCGGGCTTTGAGCCTGCGAGGCGTGACGGTGATCTCTGGGGGCAGTTGAGGGAGTGCGATTTCAGCGCCGTCATGGCACTGTGGCTGTCGACAGACGACGCCCAGGTCCGGGAGGCCCTTGCGCGGTACTGGCGCCGACTGCGGGGCAGTAAGCCCGATTTCAGTACCCAGCGACTGGCCGATCTGGGGTACCCGCAGGGACCGGCTCTCGGCCAGGCGCTGCGGGAAGCCGTGCGAGTGAAACTGAGCGATGGCGCGAGCGCCGACAGGCAGTTCGCGGTGGCCGGCGACGTTCTCAAACAGGCAAATTCCAAACAGAACAGGACGTAGCCAATGCCTCTGCTACACCAATTAGGGTCTGGCGGGCTGGATATTGGTCGCCTCATCACGTGGGTTGTGGCCCTCGCAATCGGCATCACGATTCACGAGTTCGCCCACGCGCTTCGGGCGGAGAAGGCGGGCGACCCAACCCCGCGCCAGAACGGGCGGATATCGCTTCTGCCGTGGGATCATTACGACCCCATCGGCACGACGATGATCCTGCTGTTTGGTTTCGGCTGGGCGAAGCCGGTACCGGTGAACCCCGCGCTGTTCAAGCATCCGCGGCGCGACGAGATCATGGTGGCTTTGTGGGGGCCGATCGCCAACTTGATCGCCGCCGTCGTCCTGGCCCTCCCGGTGCGTTTTGGCCTTGTGCCCCCGGATTACGTCGTGGTTTTCGCGGACATCATCATCCTACAGTTGATCCTGGCGGTGTTCAATCTCATCCCCGTCTATCCGCTGGACGGCTCACACGTGCTATCCGCGTTGCTGCCTGTCGATAAGGCCCGGCGTCTGGACGCGATCTACCGGCAGTACGGGCCGTTGCTGCTGATCGGGGTTGTCATGGTGGCGGGGCGCGTAATCTGGCCCGTCGTCGTGCTTCTCCTCCAATTGCTGCTCGGAGTCACCTTCATCTAGGGGGAGCCGAGACTCGCCATTTCCGCGCAGGTCTGGTAGACTCTGTGTCCGGTGGGGACGCCGGGATATGAGACTGAGAGGGCGGCCTGAGCAAGAGCACTTTCGGGGCCTCTCACCGGCAAAATCGGCCCCGCCAACACTGCACAACGATTGCCGCATCGCCGCAGACAGCCTGATGTCAGGCCTTCGCCGACACACACGCAGCAACTAACGAGGACGCGTCGCAGAACCATGGTAGCCAAGCCCGAGGTCGGACAGGATCAGAGCCAGCTGTTCCGCGGCTTCCCTGTAAAGATCGAGATCTTCGAGGGCCCTCTGGATCTGCTCCTGCACCTGGTGCGGCGGCAGGAGGTCGAGATCGCGGAAGTGCGGGTATCGGAGATCACGGTCGAGTACCTGCGCTACCTGGGGGCTTTGGCCGAGATCAACACCGATCTCGCGGGCGAATTCCTGGTGATGGCCGCCAACCTGTTGTGGCTCAAGTCGCGCATGCTCCTGCCGCGTCAGCAGACGACCTCCGAGGAGGAAGAGGAGTTGCTGGAGGAGGAGTTCATCAACTCCGAGGAGGAGCTGAGGCGCCGTCTCGAGGATTACCGGGCGTACAAGGAAGCGGCCGGCATCCTGGCGGAATCCCGCGAGATGCGACAGCGGGTCTTCCTGCGCTCCCTGTCTGATGGCGACGAAATGACGAGCGGCTTCGTCCCGATGGCCGATGTCTCGCTGTTCGACATGGTATCGGCGTTGCAGGAGATGCTCGAACGCACCAAGGAGCCGCCTCGACAGGTGATCCGGCCGCCTGAGATCACTGTTGGGGACTGCATAGAGGACGTGCTCATGCGGTTGCGCTCCAATGAACGGCAAGCGTGCAATTTCGTTGATCTTGTGGAACTGCCGACCACACGCGTGATGGTCGTACTTGTGTTCCTGGCGACGCTGGAGTTGATCCGGCGGCGTCAGATTCGGGTCAGCCGGGGTACAGAGGCCCGACAGATTGTCATATCGCTGGCGGATGGCCTCAACGCAGAGGTCGACTGACGCGTATTCCCCGAAACCCCCTCAGATTGCAGGACCATGACTGACGAGAAAGCCCTGATCAACACACTCGAGTGCCTGTTGTTCGCCGCCAAGGAGCCCGTGCCGGTGGCTCGCCTCGCCGAAGAGCTTGAGGTGGAAGCGACCGACGTGCCGCGCCTTCTCGACGACTTGGATGCCCACCTGTCCGACACAGGCCTTCAGGTCATCGGCCTGGCCGGCGGTTACTCCCTGGCGACGCGCGCCGCCTACGCCGAAGCCGTGCAGCGCTTCCTTGAACCTGACCCGGAGAGACTTTCGGTGCAGGCCCTGGAGACGCTGGCGATCATCGCCTACAACCAGCCGCTGACTCGGCCGGAGATCGACGAGATCCGCGGGGTCAACTCCAGCGGTGCGGTGAACAGCCTGATCGGCAAGGGCCTCGTGCGCGTCGCTGGGCGAAAGGACGCTCCCGGGCGTCCGTTCCTGCTGGAGAGCACGCCGCATTTTCTGTCTGTGTTCGGCCTTCAGGACCTCTCGGAGTTGCCCGCGATCAGCGCCCTGCGGCAGGCGATGGAAGAGCAGCAGCGCTCGACTGCCGAAGATGAGGCGCCGGAGGAGTTCGCGATGGGGCATGAGATCCCAGAGTCGGAGGACGGCGACGCACCCGACGAGTCCGGCGAGGAACTCGACCAGGATCACGGACCGGACCTGACCGCAGAGGAAGTCCCCGGCGTCCCGGAGGCGCCTGAGCCTGAGGCGGCAGGTGGCCCGGCCACCACTGAGAACGTGCCGATGCCCGACGCCTCCCCGGAAGATGGGCAAGCGATCGAGGGATCGGAGTGACCCGGCATTCCTGAGGAGTCCCGGTTCCGCCACAGGATCATGCTGCTTTGCGTCGTCGCGGCGATCTGGACCTGCGCGGCCGCGGGGTCTGTATGGGCTGCCAACGGGCCTCCCGAACTGCTCGGGAAATCGGCGATCGTGGTGGAAGCGGCGACGGGGCGTGTCCTGTGGGAGACAAACGCCGACGCGCAGATGTTCCCGGCCAGCCTGACGAAGATGATGACCGGGTACCTGGTGGCGCGAGAGGGCGATCTGGACCGCGTCGTCACGATCTCCCGCACGGTGGCGTCTGTCCCCGAGACGGGGCTGTACCTGGAAGCGGACGAGCGTGTGCTACTGCGCGACCTGCTGAAGGGCGCCCTCATCTGGTCGGCCAATGATGCGGCGGCGGCGGCCGGTGAGGCAGTGGCGGAGAGCGTCGACGCCTTCGTCGACTTGATGAACCAGACGGCGGCTGAGTTGGGCGCGACCCACACCCACTTTGTCAACCCGCACGGTCTCCACGACGACAACCACTACTCAACTGCACGCGACCTCGCCACGATCGCGGTGCAGGCAATGAAGTGCCCGGCGTTCCGCGAGGTCGTAGCGACGAAGCAGTTCGCGGTGATGCGACCGGAGTACGTTGAGCCGACGACGCCGGAAGAGAAGACGCAGCTTGAGCGCAATGCCACGAAGCTGCGCCGCTATGCGAAGCGGACGTACCGCAACCGTAACCGTCTGCTGCGCTCGTGGGACCTATGCGACGGGGTCAAGACGGGGTACACGCGTCAGGCCGGGAACTGCCTGGCGGCATCGGCGACGCGAGACGGGTGGCAGGCGATCAGCATCGTCCTGGACTCTGAAAACACCTGGGAAGATTCACACGCATTGCTGCAGTGGGCCTTCGACAACTACGAAATGAAGGCCATCGTGCGCAAGGGGCAGTCCGACTGGAAAGCTCCGGTGCGCGACGGCGAGGCGAGACAGGTCACGGTAGCCGCTGCGGAGGGCTTCGAGACGCTGGTCTCGAAGCTGGGGTCGCGGTGGGAGGTCACGCCGGAGCTGACCACGCTGGAGGCCCCCGTGAAGCCGGGCGCCCCGGCCGGAACGCTGGCGGTGACCGTAGGCGACCGGTTGCGCGTGCAGGTCCCGCTGATCACCGCCGGGAGCGTGGCGCTCAGCACATGGGGTCAGGTGAAACGGCTATCATTACCGGGCAGATCGGGCGATCTGTTGCTCTGCCTGGCAGCGGGAGTGTTGTTGCTTGGAACGGCTGCAAAAGCTGCTCGCACGCGCCGGTATCGCGTCGCGTCGGGCCGGCGAGCAGATGATCCTCGACGGGCGGGTAACAGTCGACGGTGAGCTTGTGACGCAACTGGGCTCGAAGGCCGATCCGCTGAC
>JALGSS010000654.1 GCA_029821745.1 Candidatus Zipacnadia bacterium | reverse complement strand
AGTCAAAGCAAACACGGGCTCTCCTCCAGGCGGCCTGCAAACGGCGGGCTACTGCCCAAGGTCCTGATGTTGCGGTTGGTCCCGTGGGTAGCTGTAGTACTTGAAGAACAGGTCAATGATGTCGTCAGCCACGATCTCACGAGTGTGGGAATCGATAACCTTCCCCACAGACGGGGGCTGCTCGGGGTCGAACACAGGGTCGTGGCGCTCGTCATGGAAGACGATGGGACCCGCCATGCGGTATGGCTCGACGCTCGTCACGTTGGCCATGGCTGCTTGCGCACCTGCGTGGATGCGCTCACAGGATACCTTCGGCGGCAGTGTGCGGGCCGAGAGCGTGGACAGTCCCTGCTTGGTGGCGACTGTGGTGATCCCAGAGATGAACTGCTCCACCTCACGGCACGCATGCCAGTCTCCGGAGAGGAAGACCATCGGCACGCCGTGGTGCCCCGCGATCATCGCCTGCATCCCAATCTCCCCGTGTGACACGCCGTTGAAGCTGTAGTTGCGGATCGCGCCGCTCATAGAGTGTCGCAGGTTGCCGAACTGCGTGCCTGCTTTCGAATGGGCGCCAACGAGGGCCGTGGCATCGCACGCCTCGTCGAGGAACGGAAGCCAGAAGGGGCGCTCGCGGCCATGGATGATGGTGACGCGGTCATCGAGCGCCTCAATGTCGATGGTATAGCCCGCGCCATGTCCGTCATTGACGATGACTTCGGTCGCGCCGCCGTCAAAGAAGCCTGCGACGGCCGCATTGACCTCCCCCGTGAGCAGCCGTCGCGCTCTCATTCTGTACTCGAAGTTCTCCCGGGACTCGTCGTCCCGCTCCTCCCACTTCCACACGCCCGCGACGCCTTCAAGGTCGGTCATCAAGTAAACGCGCATTGTGTCCTCCCGTGTAGATTGTGTCAGGCATTCTGAATCGCTCTCAGTCGCCCTCCCACGGCTCCGGTTGCGGGCCGATCTTCTCACCCAGCAGAATGTCGCAGATCTCCAGAGCCTTGCGTAGCGTCGCGTCGATGATCTCGTAGGGCCGCTGGCGCTCCCCCGGGATCTCCAGGTTGAAGGGCCCGTCGTAGTTTACTTCCTTGATCGCCCGCACGACCTCGACCCAGTCGACCTTGCTCCCGTAGCTGTACGGGATGCGGTGCTGGTCGCCGGAACCGTCATTGTCGGCGATGTGAGTGGCGATGAGCAGGTCGCCGGCCACGCGAATCGCCTCGGCGACGTCCCATCCCTCGAGGATCGCGTGCCCCGTGTCGATGGTGATCCCCAATGCGGGCGAGCCGATCTCGGTGATGAGGTCCCGCAGCCCCTGAGCGTCCCCGCTCCATGCTATCTCGCCGCCGGGGCCGAAGGTGCGCGTGCCGTTCTCCAGGGCCAGGCGAACGCCGGCGTCCTCGGCGGCTCGCGCAAGACGAGTGATCGCTTCCCGGCGGATCTCATTGTGACGCGGGGCATCGTCAAGGGTCTCATAGCGCGTCGTGCCGCCGGGGTGCAGCACTCCCGTGCTTATGCCCAGCGTGGCGAGCAGGTCGATGTCCCGCAGGACGGTCTCCTGGTCGGTCGCGCGGCGCTCATCGTCGAGTGACGCGATGTCGACGGTGATGGTGATGTGAGCCTGGTCCATCTTCAGGCCGACGTCCGCGACCGTCTGGCCGAATGCGGGAATGCGCGCGCTCGCGTTGTCATCATCGCGCAGCATTTCCAGGTGCTCGGTGCCGAGTTCTATCGCCGGGAAGCCAATCCCGGCAATCCTCCGGACGGCGTCTTCAGGCGAGACTTCAACGTAAATGCTGGTCCACATGGATGGGAGTATCATGGGTCGCCTCACAGTGTCGGATGGTGAACTTAGGAGAGTTTCGACCGAAGCCGCCGGACACCTCCCGGCAGTGAGAGAGCCACGCGGGTCGCGTGGCTCTCGAGGGCGCGGCTTGGTCGTCCGGGTCGGCGCGGCTACTGCTGGATCTCGAAGGTGACCACAATGTCACCCATCTGGATCTCGTCGCCGGGGCGCAAGGTCACCGGGCTACCGATCCGCTCTCCATTCAGGAGAGTACCGTTGGTGCTGTGCAGGTCGGTGAGCACGTAGCCGTCTTCCGTGCTGTCGATCTGCGCGTGATGCGGCGATGCCTTCGGGTCGGCCAGCCGCAGGTCGCAGTTGGCGTCACTGCCGATGACGAAGCGGTCCTTCTGCAGGCTGATGTTCGGGGCATTGGGCGCGGCAAGATACGCCCAACCCGTGGTGTCCACGACGGGCGTGGCCGTGCTCCGAGCCGACGTGCGTTGCGCCCCCATGATCCCTAGTATGGCCGCCAGGGCCACCAGCAGCACGACCAGTACGAGCAGGCCGACGATGATCGCCATGGCCGGCGATGTGGGCTTCGCCGCATCCGCATCCGTGGGCGTAGCCGGTTCGGCCGACTCCCCGAGAGTGTCCGAAGTCGCCGAGGGCCGGCTGGTCGTCGTCTCGGGCAGACGGTAGTCGTTGTAGGGCGCAGTGGGATGCCTGTACCCAGACAAGTCATCGGTTGTCGTGTCCCGGGTGGGCTGCTCAATGCTGGCCGGGACTTCCGGCACTGCCGCGTCGGACGGCAACGGCTCCGTCTCTCTGGGGCGGTCGGGCGTGCGTTCCGAGGGCTCGTCCTCTTCTGGCCCTGATTCTGTCGTGTCTCCCGTTTCGTCACCGGGCGCGCCCTCTTCGGGCTCCCCTTCGGTGGCTCCCGGCGAGGGCGTGGGCTGCGTTTCCTCGGGGTCGCCCATCAAGGCCTCCAGCGCGGCCGCGGCATCGGGATCATCGCCGGCGGGCTCGGGCGTGTCAGTCACCGGCTCGACCGGAGCGGGATCCGTCACGATCTCACCCGTGACGGTCGTCTCTTCGCCCTCATCCTGAGCGAGTGCTGCCCCAACCAACAGGACAAGCGCACACGTCACCAGAATCATCGTCCACTGTCTCATAGCCGAATCACCCGTAAGAACTCTGCGTAGATACCCGATGGCCTACATACTAACATGAACGTCTTCGCGGTCAAGGGCGTTCCAGAACCCTCCGGCGGAGGCGGTACTGTCTCTAACGTTGAGTGCGAACGAGGCGTCATGCTTACTCGATAACCACGTACCCCACCACATACTTGATGCGGCGCCCCCAGTTGCGAGCCGCCGAGGCCTCCATGTCACTGATGCGTACCCACACCGTCGCCACACCATCCGCGTAGTCGTATGGCTGGGTCATCATTTGGCCCGTCGACGTGTAACGGGCGAC
>JALGSS010000653.1 GCA_029821745.1 Candidatus Zipacnadia bacterium | reverse complement strand
CTCGCTGTCATGCGTTGGGTGCATCCGCCGAAAAGGGCGGCACGGCCCCCCATCATGGGAGCGATTTCGACGACCCGCCGACGCCCGTGGGACACACCCTAAACGTGCAGACGGCGCAGGGTCAACGAGATTCTCCCGCGCCGGCGGGCGTCGGGCATCCGGGCGTAGCGGAGGGTCGCCGCGATGCTGCGGTGGCCAAGGCCTGCTGGGCGAGCCGCAGCCCCCCCGTGTGGCCCAGCAGCCGAGTTGAGGGGCATGGCGGAGGGCTGCGGGCCGAGCCGATGGGGGCCCTACCATCCTTCCGCCATGACCTCGATGCCGCAGCCGGACGATGTCGGCGTTCTGCTCCGGGTCGAAGGCCATGGCCTCTACTCAGAGGTTGCTCGGCCCAGCCCGCCGGCCAGGGCGAGCGCTGAACTCGTCAAGAGGCGGCGACCAGCAACACATGTGGCTCTTCTCCCAGAAGTGTACCGGGCCTTTGCCCGCCAATGGACGACGAACGGGAAGACCGTGCCACGGCACGGGGATGTGCCGCCTTCGGGCCAACGGCAGACGAGAAACCGGCGACACCCCGAACTCGACGGGGAGGCGCGACTGGCGGCTTGTCCACCAGTGCGTGACGTGGACCGGACACTGGCGGACAAGCCGCCAGTGGCACTCGGCGCTCGGGTCGGTTCCCACCGGTACCCTCTCCTCCGTGGCGGTGCGCGCAACAGACCCCACCGTGCCGTTGGCCGGAAAGCGAAAAATCCCGGGGGTTTGGGGGCTGGCCTCCAACGACAGCCGACCGGTACACTTCTCGGAGAAGAGCCACAAATGTGAGGGTGTCATGCGTGCGTCTCCGGGCTTGTGCTAGCCGTACTTGGCCTTGAGGCTTGTGCCTCTCTTCGCACTCCGGTTGGCCAGGTCCAGGATATGGATGGGCCGGCGGGCCCACTCCGGGGTGATGACCAGTTTCTTGCCCTTGACCAGGTGGTCGGCGATGTTCTGGTAGAAGCGCCAGCCCTCGGAAGCCGGATTCCGGCCCTTGGTCACGACCGTGTTGGGGCCGTCGTGGGTCACCGCCTCCCAGGTTCTGCCGGTGAAGAGGTAACTGCCCTTGGTGCCGGTGATCTCCAACCAGCCGTCCTTGGGGTTGGAGTCGAGATGGGAGATGCACAGGGTCAGCCAGGCGCCGTTCTTGAAACGGACCACCGCGAAGCCCTCATCCTCGTTGGTGTCCTGCTTCCAGGCGGTCTTGCGCGCCCAGAAGCCGGTCTTGGCGAAGCCGGTAACCTCGGCGATTTCCGAGTCAATGAGTTGCAGGGAGTACTCCAGCAGGTGCACGCCCCAGTCGTAGAGGATGCCGCCGGAAACGGACTTGCTGCTGCGCCACCAGTCGCCGGGCTGGCCCCAGTTGCCCATGTGCGCCTCAATGCGGAAGACCTCGCCGATCATCCCGGCGCGGATCTGCCGGACCGCGTTCAGGATGCAGCCGTCCCAGTGGCGGTTGTGGTAGGTGGACAGGACCACGCCGTGCTTGCTGGCGGCGGCGATCATCGCGTCGCACTCCGCGGTGGTGATGGCCAGGGGCTTCTCGCAGACCGTGTGCCGGCCGGCCTTGAGGCACTTCAGAGCGAGCGCCGCGTGCGTGTTGTGCGGGGTGATGATGGTCACCAGATTCACGCCCGACTTCTTGAGCATCTCGGCGACCGAGGCGTAGGTCTCGATGCCCGGGAAGTCCGTGCCGGCCACCTCCAGACGCTGGGGGTCGATCTCCGCCACCGCCGTGAGGGTCATCCCGGCGTGCTGCATTTCGGAGAGGTGGGCCTTGCCCATGTTGAAGGCCCCGCCGTAACCGACCACACCCGCTTTGATGTCTTTGGCCCGTGCAAACCGTTTCATTGCCGAATCTCCCTCCCGGGTACACGCCCGTCAGGCTCCAAGCCGGAAATTCGCCCGATAGCAGGAGATCCTTACGAGAGCCTCTTCGCCGCCCAGAGCATCCCGCGGGTCTGGATCTCGAGGACTTCCTTTTGCCGCGCGGTCCTCTCCACGTGGCCCAGCGACGAGTAGAAGACCCGCCCCGCGCCCCACAGCCGCGTCCAGACCACGGGCATGTCCAGCGGCCCGTTGGGCGTGTGCGGCCCCGGGGCGATCGGGAAGGGGGTCACCGCCAGGACCTTGTTGGCCGGGTCCACGTGCAGGTAGTACTGCTCGCTCGTGACCTCGAAGTCCGGGATGCCCCGGGTGATGACGTGCTCGCGGTTGGTGATTCGTACGGGGTAGGTGACCGTATCGTCGCCGGGGTGGGCGACCCACTGCCCGCCAGTCATAAACTGCCAGCCTGTGTCGGTGCGGAAGGCGTCGCACATCCCGCCGTGGCAGCCGGCCAGACCCACGCCGGACTGCACCGCGGCCATCACCGGCCTGCTCTGCTCGCTGGTGATCTCGCCCATGGTCCAGAGCGGAACAATCAGGTCGAGCCTCTTGAGTCTCTCGCCGTCCAGGAAGGCGTCGAGCGTGGTGGCGACCTCCACCTCGAAGCCGTTCTCGCGCAGCACCCCGGCGTGCAGCGCCGCGACCTGCTCCGGTTCGTGCCCATTCCACCCGCCCCAGACGACCAGCGCCGAACCCGTGGACATTGTTCACCTCCCGTCGCGTGATAAGGGGTCCCCACCGAAAACTCCATCCGGCCCATATGAAAGAGGCCGCGATCCGCATTCGGCCGCGTCCTCCCGTCCGACCCGGGTCGGGCGGACCTCATGATCGTCGTCGTCCGCCACGTTGTCCACGAAAAACGATGTCGGTGCAGCGTTCCGGCTCGTGCAGCCACACCCATCAAATCCGCTGGGCTCTTCTCCGAAACGTGTACCGCCCAGTCTCGCGGAGGGTGAGGTCCCAACCCTTTGGGATTTATCGCGTTACGGCCAACGGCAGGTTGGATATGCTGACGGTGCCGCCACGGAGGATAGGGCAACGGTGGGAACCGACCCGAGCGCCGTGGTGGGGCCATACGGCAGGGGCGACATCCCCGGGGGTGTCGCCTCCTCTGCTGCTGCCGCTGGCCCCAAAGCGACACATCCCCGTGCCGTGGCACGGTCGTTCCGTTCGTTATGCGGTCCCGGGACCCGACCCGGTACACGTTCGGGAGAAGAGCCATATATTGTAGGCTCTTCTCCCGAAAGTGAACCGGGACTTGGCTGGTGAGGAGACGACGAACACGAAGACCGTGCCACGGCACGGGGATGTGCCGCGTGTTGGCCAACGGCAGCCACGAAACA
>JALGSS010000652.1 GCA_029821745.1 Candidatus Zipacnadia bacterium | reverse complement strand
GTGTGGTGGGTTATGTAGAGGGGCAGGTCCGTGGTGGCGCGAACGATCTTCGCCAGTTGGATGTACAGTGGCAGGCGGCTGTTGTTGAACACCTCGTCCATGTGGGTAAGGACGGTCCGGAACTCGGGATACTCGGCGTCGATGCGCTTGACCTCGTCGAAGGCCTCCCGGGCGAGGGCGAGAACCTCTGCGTCATCCTCCAGGCCTTCCTCGGTGAGGTTCTCCTTGCCCGCGACATTGTGGCCGAGAAGCCGCGCCAGTTGGGCCACCCCATCGTGGATCGGCACGGTGCCCTCGTACTCGGCCTCGCGCATGAGTTCATACGCCTCGCGGATCTCATCGCAGTCGAACTTGACCTCGTCGCCGTCCTTGAAGAACCGCACGCCGAAGCCACCCCAGAGAGTCGTGATACCGTGAGCCTTCATGTCTGCGAGTTCCAGGGCCCCGAGCTTCGGGTCTGCCAACGCGTTGCGCATGCGGTAGTACATGCCGTAGCGGTGCCGCCGGGTCTCCGGCAACTCAATCGGGAGGACACGCAGAGACACACGGAGCGTCGTTGTGTCTGCGCCCTCGGGGGACACGAATACGTCGCCTTCGTAGAAGCCAGGCGGCGTCCCGGACGCGACGTGGATGTCCAGGAACATCTCCCGCAGCGTGCCCGCGGCGAGACCAAAGGGCTCATCATAGGGCATGAGGAACCGTGACGTGACCTCCGTCTGGTCTCGGCCCATCCAGTACCCGCGGCGCTGGGGGCCCCGCAGGACCCAGCGAATGTCGATATCATCGGTGGGGATGCGCCCGGCTTCGCATCGCAGGCTTGTGGCTCTCACGGAGACGCCGGACAGGTGCTCGCGCGCAGCGATGACGAAGCCAATCGGCTCGTACTCATTGGCCGCAGCGAAAACCTCCAGCTCGGACGGGTCCGCCGGTCCTGGGACGATGCTCGGGTCGAGGGTATCCAGGGGACTCTTCGCGAACAAGTGGTAGGGCTTGGAGGCCCCCTCTCTCAGCAGTAGCAGGTCACCCCACACCGAATAGGGGCGCGCATTAGTGTCGGTGGGGGTGGCGATGAGACTGAGAGTGCGCACGCCCTCCACCGGGACCTCGCACCGCTCCGGCTCATCTGACTGGCTGCTCCACAGGCTCTTCCCGTCGCCTTGAATCTCCAGGCCGACCGTGTCGCCGTCAGCGTTGACGGCGCTCGGGCCGACCGTGCCCGTGAGTGTTACGCACCCTTCCGGCACCTCGATCTTCACGTGCGCGGCTCCCCGCATGCCGATCCCCCGGGCGAACACGGAATCGCCGGTGATCAGCGGGAGCTTGAGGTGGGCTCTATCCGGCATGCCGTCGACGCAGTATTCGCCCGTGCCCGCGAGGGGAAGGTGCCCGAGAGCGTACGCGGTCGGAAGCCGTGGTTCAGCGGACGCCGCCTGCTCGATATCCGCCGGTGTGCGCGCAACGTCCGACAGTCGCAGGGCATCGAGACGCATGTCTCCAGTGCCCAGGGCGAAGCTGTCCACACTACCGGTGAAGTCAGGCAGGTCCGTCTCAGGTTCGGCCACTTCTACACCATCCACGTAGAAGTGCAGTTCACCGTTGCCCCAGGTCGCGGCAATGTGATGCCACACGAGCGGATCCCAATCGGTGATATCCAGGTCCACTCGCTTCCATGTCCATTCCTCGCCTCCGGCACGCGCGGCGACCCCCAGGCGTTTGCCGTAGACCACGTTCAGGTTCAGGTAGTCGCCGGTATCCGTCCGGAAGTTGAAGACGCCGGCATTCACGTCGCCCTGCTCGCGCCACAAGGGCTGCACCCAGACCTCAATCGTTCCGGCGGACAGGCTCAGGTTGCCATCAGCCGGGAAGGTAATGCCCCGCCCGGTCGAGCGTGCCGCGCCGCCGAACTTGCCCTCCTCGATCACCACGTCGCGAGTTCCCGAGGCGGTCCAGTCCCCGACTGAGTAGTCAGCCTTGAGACCTCGGTCGAACTGGCACATCAAGGTTGTCTGTGCATCCGGCGACACCTGGCAGTAGCCCGCGAGGGCGATGCCCGTCGCGGCCAGCAAGAGCGCTACGTTCCGCATGATTAGGCCTCCCTGAGCGGCACGCCCATAGGCGGGCGGCCTCCCTACTCGTCTCGCATGCCAAAGGCATTCAGTACGCCTGTGCCGGTTGTTGCGATGACTCGGCCCTCACAGAGGACCACCTGTTTCGCTCTTCCGTCTGTGGCGCCGAGAGCCACTGCCTTGCCTTTGGCATCAAGCTGCACAATGCCCGCCGATCCCGCGGCGGCCAGTAGCAACGGGCCGCCTTGTCCGAAGGGGCGCGGCGCCACGGCGAGGTCACTGGTGCCGTCCGGCAGCGGCGCGCGCCACAACACGCTGCCATCCTGGTTCAGCGCGAACACATTCGCGCTCTCCGCTGCGCAGACGAGATGGGTCGAGTCATCCTCAGTCATCCCCTGCGCACGGAGGATCCGCGTGACCTTGTCGCCGAGGTTGATGCTCCACAGCTTGGCCTTGTCGCTCGTGTAGCAGAGCAACTGGCCGCTGTCGTCCCCCGCGATGATATCCGGCAGGCCGTCACCGTTTGCGTCGATCGAGCCCGCCGCTGTCTGCTCCGGGCCGAAGTTGGGTGTGGTCCACAGCCGTTTGCCCTTGTGGTCGATCAGGTTCATCCGGTAATACGCGTTCCCGGCGACAATCTCCGGGAAGCCGTCCCCGTTGACATCCTCGGCCAGCGAGACCGTCGCCGAGTGGGCGTAGATCACGTTCTCCCACACCTTCTTGCCCGCCGCGTCGAAGGCGAAGAACATCCAGTTCTTGCATCCACAGACGATGTGCACCTCGTCGTCCGCGTTGAGGCGCGTGGTCAGCACGGTCATGACGTCCGCCGTGATTCCTCGGAACCGGGGCAACGTTACCTGCCAGAGTTCCTCGCCCTCGGAAGACAGGAGCCCCAGCCGCGCTTGCGTGCCCCCGTAGACGACTTCTGCGCGACCGTCGCCATTGACATCGGCGCACTGGACGCAGTGCAGAGCCGGGCGCCCTTCACTGACGAAGCTCCAGAGCTTCTCCCCGTCGGCGGTGAACGCCGCGATTTCACCCGAGTCGCTGCAGACGACCACATCGTCCCGTCCGTCGCCGGTCAGGTCCCCCGTGGAGATGTCCGTGATCTCGGGCAAGGCGCCCGGCCGCACGCCGTGGATCTCGACCTCGGCAATGTAGACGCAGGAATCCTCCCGCGCCGGGGAGACTGTGAGCCGGACCTGACGGGCCTTCCGGTTCACGGGTAGCGACATCAGCGTGTTGACGTTCCCGCCCCATGTCTGGGTACCCGTCTCCTCGAACTCCCCGGGCACCGCGCGGATGTCGTTCTCGAAGCCGTCACTGCTGATCTCACACGCGCGCTCGCCGATGTCCCACCCCTCGTTCATGTGCCATTCACGCAGCACGACGGTGCTGATCTCGGTCTCTATGCCCAGGTCCAGAGTGATGGTCGGCGTCACGCCGAGGGGCCACTTCACTGAAAAGGTGGATGAGCTGAATGCGCCGTCTGCGAGCTTGTCAACGGGACCGTAGCGGCCATCGTGCTCTTCGTCTGCGCTCACACTCCTGACTCGCAAGGTCTCTCTGGCCGGCTCGAAGCCCGCATGGGACCAGACGCGCGCCATTTCCTCTGTCTGCGCCTCCTGGCCGGGTGCCTCCAGGGGGCTTGCATCCGCAGCCGCCAGCTTCCCGACCAGGGCCACCGTCTCGCCCGGCATGTCGAAGGGCTCGAAGCTGATCTGCAGGGAGCCCGCGGGAACCGCGATTCGGGCTGCGTCTCCCTCGATCGGGGCAGGCCTGCCGTTGACAGTGATGCCACGCCCGTCAGCGAGACGTACCGAGACTCCGGCGTCCTGCCGAGCACTCAATGTTGCCAGTCCTGTCCCAGGGGACAGTGCCAGCGAGACCGGTTGGGTCGCCGTGAGCGACACGCCCGGAGCCTCGAAGGCCGTGCACTCGGCGGCGATCATGCGATCCGTCGCCAGCAGCACAGCCTTCGCGTCGCCCGCAACGCCACCCAACATGCCCTGGACCGCGGCCCCGAAGGCAACGATATCCGCGCGGTTGTCGCCCTGCACAGCCACGCAATCGGCGGCAAGGCGCTTCACTTGCAGCTTCTCGGTGGATTCGCCGGGCCGAGAGTAGACCAGATTCATGAACCGGTACGTGCCGCCTGCGGGAAGCGTGCGACTGACCTGCTGGGACAGGCGGCTGATCG
>JALGSS010000651.1 GCA_029821745.1 Candidatus Zipacnadia bacterium | reverse complement strand
GTAGATGGAGTGCAGGTGAAAGCGCATCCAGCCGATGGGCAGCTTCGGCGAGGGCAGTATGCTCGGCTTCGGATAGCGCTGGATGCATTCGATCTGCGTCCAGCCCTTGCGGCCGCCGAGGTCGGCCTCCGGCTCCGTGGCATCGTAGGCATACAGGTAATTCGGGTCCATCATGTCGAACCGCAGGGCGCCCTTTTCCCCGTAGATCTCCAAGGTCATGCCGTCGTGGGTGCCGGTGGCGAAGCGCGACGCGTCGACGAACCCCAGCGCGCCGTCGTTCATGCGGGCCTGGAGGCAGACATAGTCGTCGACCTCGACCGGGGCCATCTCGGAGGAGTCTTTCGCGACCGGGCGCTCCTTGATGTAGGTCTCGGTGCTCGCGCGGACGGCGGCGTAGTCGCCGAGGAGATACTTCATCATGTCGATGACGTGGCTGCCCAGATCGGAGAGTGCGCCGCCTCCGGCTGCCTTCGTGAGTCGCCACGAGAACGGGCGCTCGGGGTCGGTGTATCCCGCGTGGTAGTAGCTGCCCCGGAAGTGGTAGATGCGCCCCAGGAAGCCCTCCTGGACGAGCTGCCGGGCACGCATGGTGGCGGCGATGAACCGCATGTGAAAGGCCATTCCGTGGATCTGGCGGGGGTGAGCCCGGGCGGCGTCGGCGATGGCCCGGGCATCGTCCGCGGTGACGGTAAGGGGTTTGTCGCAGTAGACGTGTTTGCCCGCCTCCAAGGCGGCGGTCACCTGGTCGCGGTGCATCTGGTTCGGTGTGCAGATGTTGATGATGTGGATGTCGTCGCGCTCCAGCAGGTCTTCGAAGCGCGTCGTGCCGAACTCGAAGCCGCCCTGCTGCCTGGCCTTCTCCGCCGTCTCGGGCTTGCTGGTGCAGACGCCGAGCATGCGGATCGATGCGGGCGCGGGGTCATAGAAAAGGGGCAAGTTGAGGTAGCCGTACGCGTGGACCTTGCCGATGAATCCGAACCCGACGATTCCGACGCCGAGGGTTGACTGCGAGCTCATTGTGATCACTCCCTGGAAGCTGCGCTGCCGGTCCGGAACGCACGGCAGCGGGCGTAGACATGACCCGTTAGCTTTCGTCCCCACAAGGCGCCGGCCCTCCGCGGTCTCTGAGTTGAGAAGACAACGCCCGCCTTCGGGAAGGCGGGCGTTGGGGTCCGTATGTAGCGCCGGCCGGCATGCAGTGCGATGCCGACGCGGTTTTGGCCGAATCAGAAGTGGCCTACCAGTACGTCGACTGCTCCGCCCACAGGGAGTTGGCATTAAGCCACTTCGCGTGGCCGTCGGCGAAGCAGATATTGCCGCCGCCGTTGTGGACGGCCCAGTCCGGGTCCTTCTGGTTCACGGCGGTGTTGCACTTGTCGGGCCAACCGCCCGGAGCAAGTGGCCAGCAGAACCGCCACATCTGATCGCCCATTGGGTGGCAGGCGTCTCCGAGCATCAGCTTGGTGGCGGGTTCCTTGATCTGCGCGAGTTTCTGGGCGCGGACCCTCGAGCTAAACCCGTAACTCGGGAACACAGGGAAAACGCGGGCCCAGTAAGTGAACGGACCCCACTGATCACGGCTGGGGCACACGTAGATCTGGTCGTTCTTGACGTATGGGTAGACGCCCTGCCACCACGAGCATCCGGTAATGGCCGGGCTGGGCGTCACGCCCCACGCCGGTTCGAAAACAGGCATTCTCTCATCATAGTCTTGCACATACATCATGATGCCAAGTCCCAATTGCTTTACGTTCGATAGGCAGCTTGTCTGGCGAGCCTTCTCACGGGCTCGGGCAAAGACCGGGAAGAGAATGGCTGCCAGGATTGCAATGATCGCGATGACTACCAACAGCTCGATGAGGGTGAAGCCACGTCGCATGAAAATCTGCCTCCTCTGTGTGGATAAACGTCGCATGGACAGTTATTTCTTCGACGCACGTTTGAAGAGTCCTGCAAGCGAATGCGAGGAATCCGCACAAATCAGCGTGCAAGAGCGACAGCATTCCGGTTGGCATTATATTGCTTCGTGCGCAGCAGTGGAGAATTGGGGATCCCGGCAGGGGAACGCGAGTGGCGCGTGCCCGGAGGCACGCGCCACTGTTGTATCCTTCACGTCAAAGCAAGGCTTAGGAAGGCGTCCAGAACATGCCGTGTGTAGTGGCATCCCACAGTGTGGGTCCCTGGATCCATTTGGCGTGCCCGTCCCAGAAGACAACGTTGTCGCCCTGGTTGTGGATAAAGTCGTCGATGGTGCCCACGCCGCTGTTGGTGCACCAGCCGCTGGTGCTGTAGGCGCCGCAGTTGCCCGTCATGATGCCTCGCCGGCCGTCGACAGCTGGGTGGACGCCGTCGTGGGTCATGATCGTGGACGAGGGTTGTTTAATCTGTGCCATTTTCGTGTTGTGGCAAGTGTGGTTGGCGTAGCCGTAGTAGAGGGTCTGGCCGTGGTAGGCGAACGCGCCGCGGCCGTCACTGGGGCACGCGAAGATCTGAGTGTTCTTCAGGTACGGCTCAATCTTGGGTTGCCAGTAGTATGTGACTGGTGGGCCCCAGCCACCGTTGGTAGGAGTCCGCTCGTCGTAGTCCTGGACATACATCAAGAATCCGAGCCCAATCTGCTTCAGGTTGCTCAGGCAACTCGTCATCCTTGCTTTCTCGCGGGCACGGGCGAACACGGGAAACAGGATCGCCGCGAGGATGGCGATAATGGCAATGACAACCAGCAATTCGATCAGGGTAAAACCACGTCGCATGAGTGTGCCTCCTTGGTCTGTGCATTGAGTGGTGCGTGAGTAGGGCGAACGGCAACCACAGAGCTTACCAACTATCACCTCCAGTAGTCATCTTCTGTCTGGGTACCGTGAATTCATATTGAAACTGTTGTGTGAGCGCCCGGTCGCAACGCGGCCGCCGGCAGTGAACCCGAGCAAGCCGGTCAACCACCCCATTCAGCAGCCCCGGGGGCGGGGAACAGCTCCACTGTTTCCAGTGGAGGTACTGGGTCCGCACCCGACGGCCCTCCAGCGAGACGCGAACCAACACCCGTTGGCCGCGGCGACCGGGTGCTCGATCCTCGAGATTTCGAGTGGCCGCCGAGCAGCGCGTATCTGCGTGGTAGCTGCTGTATGTGAGACTGGCCGAGGCGATGGCCGGCCCGGGTTACGTTACTCAAGTCGGCCCTGCGTACGCGCACGCCGGCCGTGTGGCTTGGCCGCGTGCACATCGGTCGGCTCTCGATTTGCAGCTCAACAGCATGTGTAGTCTGGTGTACCCCCACCGCCACCCCAAGTCCAGTGCGTCCCTGCGTCAGAGTCCGGAGGGTGCTTCAAACCAGCGGGCCAGGCACGCATCTGCGGCGCCCGGCTATTGGAGAAGTGTCTCGCCGGTTGGACTGCGCAGGCAGCACTGATGCGGCACCTACATGGCGAGGGTGCCCTGTATCCGAATACCTAAACACATCTGGCACCCCACCAATTCCCAGTTCCACGCGCGACCGCGGTGTTCCTTCCTGCAATTAGAAAAAAAAGCGGGCGTCCGCATTGTCGCCGCGGACGCCCTTGAGTTGGTCGAGTCGATCGGGTAGCGGAAATCTACGGACCGTCGTTCGCCAGCGTCCAGTGGTACGGCGCGAGACCAGGGTAGGTGGTGCCGGTCCAGGAGAGATTCTCGCCGTCAACGGTCATCCACTTCGCGTGCCCGTCCGCGAAGGCGATGTTCCAG
>JALGSS010000650.1 GCA_029821745.1 Candidatus Zipacnadia bacterium | reverse complement strand
CTGCGCTTCGAGGCCGTCCCAGTAGACCTTCGGGAGGGCCTGCGGGGACTTCAGAGCGTCCTCCATCGCCGCCAGAGCCGCCTCAATCCGGGGGGCGCGTTCCGTTACCGGCGCAGCGATGCCGCGTGGCGCTGCCTGGATGTCGAGGCCCACCATCGCCGCCGCATAAGCCGCCTTCAGTTGCACCAATGCCTCGCGGGCACGCTCGGTGTAGAAGGGCACGAGGTCGAAGCCCAGGGCTGCCAGCGTGCCGAACCGCGCCGCGTTATGGAACCCGCCGAAGGTGCATGACCACGAGCTTGCCTGGCGCGCCGCCTTGTCTCCGCGCCCGAAGTTCACGCACCACGTGTCCCCCACCCGGAAGTCGATCGGGAGCTTAGCCACCGGGATCGCTATCTCGACCGTCCAGGCGTCCGGTGCATCCTGCGCCGCTGCCTGCCACTCGATGCTCCAGCTCGGGTCCGTGCGGTGGGAATCGTATCGCGTTCCCGCGTTCCCAGCGGGTTGACAATGAACTGGTAGTAGTCACGCCGGTCTCCCGCCAAGTTCAGGAATAGCTCAACATCGTCGTCGTTCCACACCGGGTCATCCCGCTGCGTGAAGGTCTTCAGGAGCGCGTCTCCAGGCTTCTTTTCGCACCGGAAGGCGAAGTAGACGGATTCGTCGTCGCAGGCGGCCCAGACTTTCGTCTCGCGCTCGGGCCGGCCCGACCCGTCGGACAGGGCGAAGCCGCCGACGGCCTCCCCTGCGGCCCAACAAGCTTCAGTCAGGCGCCCATCAATGGCTACATTCCCCGTCAGGCGCGTCGGCGTGAGGCGCGGAGTACCGTATGCCACCATCTCATCGAACCAGACGGTGCCCATGCCTCCGCGCAGGAGAGGCACGACGCAGATGTGGTCGGCTCCATCAGGCACGACGAAGCGGTGGACAATTTGCTTCCAGTCGAAGGTCCCTTTGAGCTCGGGGGCCGCCCGGCTTCCCACGATCTTCTGGGTGCCGGAGCGCAACTGCACATCGCACCCGCAGCTCCCGCTCACGCCCTCTGCTTTGATCCAGAAGCTGAGCAGGATCTCCTGGCCCGGCGTCACGGGTATGGCGCGATGGTGCCACGTGCTGATCCCATCGAAGTCGGGGTTGGCCACCCGCAGTCTGCCGCTGTGCTGCCCCTCGTGTTTCACAGTGTCGTCGCGCAGGCTCGAGACATTCTCGTGCTTGCCCGCCGGCGGCCAGAGACCCCAGTCGGCTGCACTTGGTCCCGTTCCGTCCTCGAACCCGCCATTCGTCAGCAACTGCGGCGTTGCCCCGAGGTCAGCGCCCGCGAGGGGCGAATACACCGTCAACACCAGCATGATCATCAGCACACAACGTGGGTGCATCGGCGGGATCAACTCCTCCTGATCTATGGAACGCACTGCGATGGCTTTCCTGGACATTTATTCGCCCGGCGGCCCTCTTGACCCTCCGGACGCAGCCGCACAGCACAAGGCGCCTACAACGGCTCTCTCAGCCTTGCGTTCCTCGCGCATCTGTGCTATAAAATGCCCTGAAAAGAGCAATAGGCGCGCATTTTCAAGTCGCCGGCGGGCGGTACTGCCGGCGGCATATTGTCTTGTATGCAGCCCATCGCATATACCCGAAACGGAGAGTTTGAATGCCCCAGCTACAGTCGAGCAAGAAGAGGCTCCGCCAGACCGTCGTCCGCACCGAGCGCAACCGCGCCCGGAGGAAGACCATGAAGCTTGCGGCCCGCGCAGCACTTGAAGCTGCCAGAGCCGGGGACCAGGAAGGGCTCAAGGAAGCCATCGCCGCAGCCCAGAAGGCTTTCGACAAGGCCGCCAAGGTCGGCGCCATCCACAAGGGCAAGGCAGCCCGCCGCAAGTCCCGGCTGATGAAGCAGATCGTCAAGCTCTCTGCAGCGGAGTAACTTGCCGACAGACTGATCGCTGGTCGACAGGCCTGCTTTCCCACGGCGGCGCCCCCAATGGGTGCCGCCGTTTACGTGGTTCTGGCTCTGGGATTCGGGGCCGCAGCACGACTATTATTCACTTGTCGAAGTTCGCGTCAGAATCCACTCCGTCCGCCCCCGCCGCCCTGATCCAGAGCGCGCGGGTCCCGCAGTCGAAGACCCCGTCTTCGGCCGGGACCCACGCGAGTAACGGGGTCTGGGGCCGAGGCCCCAGCGGGGTCGCCGGGGCAGAGCCCCGGCGCCGTGATGACGCGGACGTGCGCAGTTGAGTACCACAGGCTGCTGCTGGGGTCGGTCGTCAGGACCAGCGTGCCGATGCGCGGGCCGTCACCCAGTCCACGAATGGCAACGGTGACCTCACCGGCTACGAGAGCCACTTCTCCCAGCCGGACCCAGTTCGGCTCCTCGACCTGCACGTGTCCCGTGACCTGCTTGCCCCCAATCGTGACCTCTCCCAGTGTCGCGTTCGCATCGAGCTTCGCCCACAGCGTATAGGTCGCATCAGACGGCACAGTGATAGCCCACTGTGCCTGTCCGGGGCCCGCGAGGCGCTTCTCACCGGGAATCTCGGGGTTCGCCGCGACGGTGGCGCCCCCGCCGAGTTCCGCGGTCTCAGGCTCCAGCCGCAAGTAGGCGTATTCGTCATCGGCTGCCTGGTCCGCCGGCACGAGGCTGATGTCGTCGAAGTACATCTCGACCTCGATCTCCTCGCGGTGACCGGTATTCAGGGCGATGTAGTTGCGTGTGTTCCACTCAGGGATCTCGATGTCCGCCGTCAGCTTCTGCCATTCTCCGAGGCGGTCGAGGTCATACGCATTCGTGGACTTCGAGCCGCGCGTGCCGGACGCGTCCCGAGTCGCGAGGCGAACACTGGGTCCGGGAGCGCCCTCTGAGATCTGGTCCACTCGCAGCCACGCGGTCAGCCGGTACGTCTCGCCCGGTTTGAGCCACTTGATCTCATACGGCGACGTGGAGGCGTCATAGGTCGTGTTGACGTACTCATTCTGGCGCACGACCGCCCCGGATATCTTCAGCGAAGCCTCGCCGGAGTGCTTGATCTCCGTGCATCGCTCTACCGTCCAGCCACGGGAGGGCCAGCCGGCGGTCTCGGTCTCGAAGTCGGGGTTGGGCACATTGGTCGGCAGCAGGCGACGGGCAGGGCTATTCAGCACGCGCTCGATCCCGGCTCTGAACTCGGCGAAATTGGGCCCGGGCAAGTGGGCGAGTTCGTCCAGAGCCTGGGCCGATCCGCACAGGAAGTACCCCGCCGACTTCCCACTGCTGGGAATGCTGCTCCAGCCCGCTGAGATCGAGCGGCGGCAGATGTCCGCTAGGCGCTCGTCGTCTGCGTAGCGCGCGGCGAAGGCCATTCCCTGCATCTGTATCCACGCCCGGCCGGTTGAGGCCCCGGTCTTCGGGCAGGATGTGTACCGGAACCCGAGCACCTCCGGCACCCACATGGTGTCCGCGATGAACTGGGCCGTCCCGACGATGTCCCGGGCGATGCGCTCGTCGCCCGTCACATCGTAGTACATCTTCTGCGCGGTCATCTCCACCCCGAGCATGAATCCCGCTTCACCGTAGTGCTTCTCCTCGTCCGGGCAGTTGCAGTGTCCGTTCGGTAGCTTGTGGTAGTGGAACCCGTGGTCTCCCGTCGCTAAGGAGCTCTCGTGGACCGCGTCGAGCATGATCTTCGCCGCGTTGAGGTAGAACAAGTCCTCGGTGGCCAGGTATGCGCTTATCTCGAGCTTACTGATCCAGCCGGGCTCGCGGGCATTGAAGAACCGGTAGTTGGTCATGCC
>JALGSS010000649.1 GCA_029821745.1 Candidatus Zipacnadia bacterium | reverse complement strand
CTGTGGTACTGGGAGCGCCTGTATCCTGTCATCTGGACGGTCGAAGCTCTTGCCCGCGCTCGCCGGGCCCTTGCCTGACGCGCCGGTAGGCGTCGCTTCCAGACGGGGCATTGCCCTCGCGGGCTGGCTGTGTTGTGGTTTCGTCGTCGTGCTATTGGGCGTAGTTGCACAAAACCTGACAGAGAGGACTAACGCATGGCAATGAGGCACCGAGAGGCAGGACGCTGGACCGCCGTGACAATCGCGCTTGGGATCGCCGCAATCTTGGCGAGCGCCGCCGTCGCAGGCGACGTCGTGGGGTGGCGAACCGACGGGACGGGCAAGTACCTCGATGCCAATCCTACAATCGAGTGGTCGCCGGAGAAGAGCATCATCTGGAAGACGGAGATGCCGTCGAAGAGCAATGCGACGCCGGTCATCGTCGGCGATCGCCTGTTCGTCTGTTCTGAGCCGAGCTCGCTTGTCTGTGTGAGCCTTGCGGACGGGCAGATTCTGTGGGAGCGGACCAACAACTTCGAGGACATGGTCGACGCTGAGGAAGCGGCCAAGATGACGGCCGCTCACCAGGAAGCGGTCAGGCTACGGAAGCAACGCAGCACTGTGAGTCGGAACATCTGGAAGCTCAAACGGCAGTTGCAGGAGAACAAGGACGACGCGGAACTGAAGGCCAAGCTCGATGACATCCAGAAGCAGGTTGCCGAGATATCCAAGCAGCTCGACCCGTATGAGAAGTCCTGGTATAGCCTACCCGACGTCCATGCGACGAACGGGTTCACCAGCGCCACTCCTGTGAGCGACGGTGAGCACGTGTTCGTTTCCTTCGGCACCGGCCTGGTGGCATGCTACGATCTCGACGGGAGCAAGGTCTGGGCGCGCATGGTGGAGAAGCCGAGAATCGGATGGGGTTCTTGCTCGTCACCTGTCATCGTGGATGGCCAGTTGATGGTCCTGATCCACCATCTGTTCGCGCTGGACAAGGCCACCGGCGAGACGATCTGGTCAACGCCGGCCGAGTGGAGTTGGGCCACGCCGCTCGCCGTGCGGCTCGGCGATACGTCCGTCGTAGTGACCGGCAATGGCGACGTCTTTCGCGTAAGCGACGGGAAGCAGATGGCCAAGCGACTCGCCAAGCTGCCCTACGGCAGCCCGATCGTGGACGGAGACACGGCCTACTTCGTGAATAACAAGGGCAAGGCGTTCCGCCTGTCGCTGAGCGAAGACGGGGAGACGGTCGACGCCGAGAAGCTGTGGGACACCAGCCCGAAGAAGGCGCGTTACTACGGCGCAGCCGTCATCCATGATGGGCTGCTGTACGCCGTGAACCAGGCGGGCGTCTTCAGCGTGATCGACGCTGAGACCGGCGAGATCGTCTATGACAAGCGACTGAAGTTCGGCAAGGGCGCGACTTGCTACCCAAGCGTGACGATGGCGGGTGGGTACCTGCTGGTAAGCAGCGACACCGGCGAGACGTACGTTGTGAAGCCGGGGCGCGAGTTCGAGCAGGTTGCGAAGAATGATCTCGAACCGTTCCGGTCGTCTCCGGTCTTCGTGGGTGACTTGATGTACCTGCGTGGCCTGAAGAACCTGTACTGCATCGGCCCCGTGGACGAGGGCGCTGCTGAGTAGCGCCCTGGAACCAGGTCGGAGTGGCACGTCGCCCGGCGCGGCCGCGTGAGATTCGGGGCGGCGCAATCGGGGCGGCCTCACTGAGTGCGCAGCATTTCGCTATCGCGCACTTGAACGGGGGCAACTGATCCACATGGCGCTCACTACGGGGAGCCGGCCGTCCGCGGCGGCGAGCGGGGCTGCGTCAATCAAGGACGTGCCTCAGGTAGATGAGGTACGCCTGGCGATTCGGCAGCGCGCGCGGCAGGCCGCCCAGACCCTTGGCCGTGCCCATCCACCCTCGAGGCAGGAGTTGGAGCGCCTCGCCACCGAAATCCTCACGCAACTGGGGCTTCCCGGCGAGTACCTCGGATTCGCGATGGTGTGCGTGGACAATGCTTTCTGGGTGCCCGAGTATGATGCCGTGCCGTATGATCGTCGCCTGTTGCTGCTGCCCAAGTGTCTGAGCGACTATGACGCCTGCGCGGGGCATTATGACTCCGTTGGTCTGCACTGCGCGGGTTGTGGGCACTGCGTGATCCAGGGCCTCAAGGAGCAGGCGGAAGCCCTCGGCTACCAGGTGATCGTCGCTGAAGGCACGTCCTCCGTTGTCATGTGCGTGCTTGAGGGGCGGGCCGACGCCATCCTCGGCGTGGCCTGCCTCGACTCCCTCGAGAAGTCCTTTGAGCGCATCGCCGATCTCGGCATTCCCCACCAGGCTGTGCCACTGCTCACCGACGGCTGCCGGGACACGACGGCCGAGGTGGACTTGATCCGCGACCTGGTTACCCAAACGGGCGACGCCGGGCCCGGCGTCGAGCACAGCTACCTCCCGCTGCTGCGGGAGACGCACGGGATCTTCGAGGTGGAGTCGCTGTGTGATCTGCTCGCCCCCCATCAGGCGCTCTCGCCGGCAGGCGGTGCCGACCGCGAAGCCTTCCGAGCAACCGACCGCGTCGCCATGGACTGGCTTGCCACGGGCGGGAAGCGTTTCCGCCCGTTCATCATCGCTGCGGCTTACGCGGTGGGCAAACACGGGCTGCGGGCACTTCAGCCGGGCGAGCATATCCCCGACCTGCTGCCCAGGCACGTGCGGAGCATGGCCGTCGCCATCGAAGCCTTCCACAAGGCGTCCCTCGCCCATGATGACATTGAGGACGACGACCCGGTGCGGTATGGGAAGCCGACCTTGCACCGCGTCCATGGCGTGCCGGCGGCGATCAATGTCGGCGACTTCCTCGTCGGGTTGGGGTACCGGCTCATCGCCGCGCAAGCCGACGAGCTCGGGGCCGAGTGCGTGGCCGATATCCTCGGCCGCCTGTCTCTGGCGCATCTGCAGCTCTGCCGGGGTCAAGGCGCCGACCTGGCTTGGCATGGCAGCGACGGCGAAGACCTGCGGCCTATCGACGCGCTGCGCATCGGGGCTCTGAAGACGGCTCCGGCTTTCGAGGTGGCGCTCTACACGGGCCTCCGGGCGGCAGGTGTTGCCATCGATCAACAGGTTCTCCACCAGTTCTCCACGTACATCGGTGAGGGCTATCAGGTTCTCAACGATCTGAGCGACTGGGAAGAGGACGGCGCGAATAAGGCGAGGCCGGGCGCGGACGGCATGTCTTCCCGCCCGACGGTCTTGCGGGCTTTTGCGCTCGAAGCCGGTGGTGCAGACCGGCTGCAGCG
>JALGSS010000648.1 GCA_029821745.1 Candidatus Zipacnadia bacterium | reverse complement strand
CCGGGGTGTCGATCCGCTTGTGCAGGACCTCTCCCTCAATCCAGGCCTCGGAGCGCACATCCGGGGACGATCGTGTTGTCCGCACGCCGACGGACACGACTTGGTCGAGCCCCAACTCCTCGACCTGGTACCGGAGCTGCTCGTCGCCCGGGGTATCAGGAGACCAGGGGAAGTTCCAGGTGCGCCCGCGTCGCTGCTGGGGCGAGAGAGGATTGAAGAACCCGCAGCAAGGCACATGATCGACGGGCTCACGGCGGATCGCCGCCAAGACACGTTCGCGTGGAGTCATGCCGGCACTCATCGGGGAGACCTCCCGGTGGCAGTGAGGAAGGCATAGCAGGTGGGTTGACGTGTGTAGGTTGTGCCCGAGAACGCACCTGGGTAGCTGCGGGGTGGTCACGTCGTACAGTGACCGGGGCCCCGCAGGGCCGTTCCATCGCGTTTGGCGCACCCGTGGGGCCCCGCCGATTGTACGACATCGGCACCCCACGGCTATCTCACTTTCTTTCAACACAGCCGTGTATGGTACACTGCGTCAGATGGTAGCAGATGCCACGGGGTCGTACAAGTGCGCAGTCGCCGCCGGCCGCATGCGATGGGAACCCCAGAGAGAAGGTTGCGCGGACAACCGAAGCGAAAGCGTCATTTGGTGCCACAGTCTCTCGCTCACCACCTCCGTCCCGCGAGGTCCTTGCCATGCACATGCGACCCCTCCCCCGAATCCTGCCCATGCGCGAACGCGCCGGCGTCATCCGCGAAATCCTCGAGGAGCGCTTGCACACGGTCCTGCCCGAAGCCATGCGCGAGAGCGGCCTCGACATGTGGATCATCCTCTGCCAGGAGGACGATCTGGACCCGATCTTCAAGACCCTCATCCCCATGGACACGTGGTGCCCGATCCTACAGATGCTCATCTTCCACGACCGCGGCGATGAGATCGAGAAGATCAACCTGTCGATGACGAACACCGGCGACCTGTACGAGAAGCCGTGGCAGGGGCGCAACCACGAAGAGCAGTGGCCGCTGCTGGCGCAGATCGTGCAGGAGCGCAATCCGCAGCGCATCGGCATCAACACGGGCGCGGTGCAATGGGCCGCGGGGGGCTTGACCCAGAACCTGCATCGCCACCTGGTCGAGGCCCTTCCGCCGGAGTTCGCCGCGCGACTGGAATCCGCCGAACCCCTTGTGACACGCTGGGCTGCTACTCTGAGTGAGCGCGAAGTCGCCCTCTATGAGCATGTGGCCGCCGTGGCCCATGCGCTCCTCGCAGACTGCTACAGCCCCGCGACTGTCGTGCCCGGTCTGACGACCACGGACGACCTGGAGTGGCATTACTGGCAGCGCGCGGCCGACCTCGGCCTCGAGGTCGCCTTCAAGCCCTTCTTCGACCTCGTGCGCAGCCCCGCCGCGAGAGAGCAGTTCGGGCCCGAGGACAACGCGATCCGCCCGGGGGATGTCATCCACTCCGACGTGGGCATCCGCTACCTGGGCCTCAACAGCGACCACCAGCAACTGGCCTATGTGCTGCGTCCCGGCGAGACAGACGCCCCGGCCGGACTGAAGGCGCTGCTCGCCCACGCGCATCGTTTGCAGGACATCTTCATGGATGAGTTCGAGGCCGGCTTGAGCGGCAACCAACTCCTCGCGAGAATCCTGGGCCGAGCGAAGGACACGGACATCCCCGGGCCGCGCGTCTACTCTCACTCACTGGGCCACTTTCTCCACCAGCCGGGCCCGCTCATCGGCCTGCCGTGGGAGCAGGAGTGCTGCCCGGGACGCGGGGATGTCATCCTGCAGCCTAGCAACAGCTTCACGATGGAACTCTGCGTAAGCGGGCCCGTCCCCGAGTGGGAAGCAGACAACGTGACCCTCTCAGTGGAGGAAGATGTCGTGTTCACCACGGACGGCTGCCGGCCCATCGACGGACGACAGACGGAGTTCGCATTGATATGACCGGCTTCCCCGGCACGCTCTCGATGACTCTCGCCGCCCTGTCTGTGCTGTGCGCGGCAGCGGCTGCGGACTTGCCCGACTCGGTGGACCTGCGGCCGAAGTTCGCGGACTTCGGCTTGACAGTGAAGTCCCAGGGGAAGCGCGGGTGCTGCTCACTGTTCGCGATGAACGGGGTTCTTGAGTTCGAGCTCGCCCGCGCCGACGGAGACAGTCCCGTGCGCCTGTCCGAGGAGTATCTCAACTGGGCTTCCCACCGGTCCAACGGGCACCACCGACGGGTCCTTCTTCTCCGACGCCCTGCGGGGGATCAACCTGTTCGGCGTCTGCGAGGAGCGCTTGATGCCTTACGCGGCCAAGTACGACGCCGAGGCCAGGCCATCTCAAGAAGCCAAGACCGACGCTGCAGGCCGCAAGGACGTCTCGGGACGCTGGATCAAGCGCTGGAACGTGCTGAAGATCCGTCGGCAACTAGCCTCCGGACACCCCGTGGCCGTCGGGATGCGCTGGCCGAAGAAGGTGGAATTCGACGGAAGCCACGTGCTCGCCGTGCCGCCGCCGGAGGAAGTGTTCGACGGGCACAGCATCGTGCTCGTGGGATACAGAGACGCCCCCGAGATGCCCGGGGGTGGCGTGTTCATCTTCCGCAACTCGTCAGGCAGCAAGTGGCGCGAGGCCGGGCACGCGTACCTGCCCTATGCCTACGTGGCCGCCTACGGGAATGATGCCCTGAGCCTGCGGCTGGGCGGCGCGGAACCGATCACCACCAACAGCACCGCCATCGACCCCATCGAGGCGGAGACGCTCACCGTGACTGCACGCGAGAACTGCAGCCCGAGCGTCCAGAAGATGACCGGGTTCGGGCAGGGACTCTGGAGCGGCGACGCGCAACTGTTCGTGCCGGGCAAGGCGGACTCGTCGGTGACCCTCGCCTTCCCGGTGAAGCAAGCGGGGCGCTATGAGGCAGCCTTGTACGCTACCCGCGCGCCGGATTTCGCGAGGGTCCGCGTGCGCATCGACGGGCAGCCGGTCGGGGATGAGATTGACCTGTATGCGCCGCGGGTGCTCCCGACCGGGCGCATTCTTCTGGGCGCGATAGAGCTCAGCGCGGGCGAGCACGCGCTGCACGTCACGGTCACCGGAAAGAACAGAGCGTCGAGCAATTCCTACTTCGGCCTCGACTGTCTGGAACTGCGCGGACCGTAGCCCTCGACCGACGACGAGCGCGCCCGGCATACGCGTCGCCGATGCAGCAACGATGCGACCCAGACCTTGCGGGCCCTACTCGGCGTCGACCAGATCGTAGACGCGCACGTAGTCCACGAGGAAGCTGTCGGGCAAGGTGGCCTTGCCGATGTCACCCGCCCACTTGCCGATCTCGTCGCTCACCTTGATGTAGAGTGGGACCTGGCAGACGCCCCCGGCTTTCGTGTGCCACGTTTCCCTACCATCTACGTAGAAGATGTACTGGTCGGGGGACCACCAAAGGCTGAAGGTGTGGTAGCCCTCCATCACTCCGGGGACATCGACCTTCTGGCCGGCGCTCTTGTGGTGCTCCCCGTAGCCGTCCCAGTGCAGGGCATGCTGGACCTTGTCCGAGAGCCACAGCTTCTCGTAGATGTCGATCTCCGTGCCGTCTCGGCCCTCATTGCCGATCTTGCCCACACCGTTGCCCATGAGCCAGAAGGCGGACCAGTGACCCACCTGCTTCTGGAGCTTCACGCGGATCACGTAGTACCCGAAGCTGTGCTCGAACTTGCCAAGGGTGCGGACGCATCCGTCGACGTAGCGGTCGCCGTCCTTGAAGGTGCTCATCACCAGATTGCCCTTGCCGTCAAGGCCGACGGCCTTGCGCATCCACCACCCGTCGCGGCGCACGGAATCCGGCGGCGTTCCCCACTTACTCTCATCTAGCTTGTCACCATCGAACTCGTCGTTCCACACGAGCTTCCAGGTCTTGTCCGCAGGGACTTCCGGTAAGGCGTCGGGCACATGCTTCGGTGTCTCCGCAGCGCACGCGGCGAAGCCCACCAGCAGCATGGCGGCGAGAACGAGCTGTATGCGTTCCATAGTCTCCTCCTGTTCCTGTGATCGGACGAGGGCCGGCGTACTCACCGGCTGCAATTCCCGCCTACATCACAACGTCGCAGAACTTCCGCTCCGCCGCGCTCTCCCGGGCTCGAAGGCAGGTCAATGCGCTGATGATCCCGGCTGAGATCGGGCTGCGGGAATCGCCCGTTCCCTGGACGATCTGCAGGAAATCATAGCACAGTTGCTGGTCGCCGCCACCGTGGGACTGCGCCGAGCCGTCAAAGCGGATCTTGTCTACGCGCGGGCTGTGGTGGTCGACGACCTTGACCTCGTTGGTGTACCAGTCGAACTCAACCATGCCGTGGTAGCCGAACAGCCGCGCACCACGGGCTCCCGCTCCGTTCCGGGCGAAGAAGTTCTGCGAGTAGGACACCTGCACGCCGTTCTCGTACTCCAGGATCGCGTTGCCACTGTCCTCGTTGCGGATGCCCTCGGAGAACATGCACTGCTTCCCGCTGGGCTGAACCTTCGGCGTGAGGGCGCGGGTGAAGTACAGGTTGAACGGGCTCTCGGGGCACTCCTTCTGCTCATCGCACTCGTCGCACACAAGGTCCCAGGGCTTGTCGCCGCCATAGATGCGCTGCGAGTTCATCGCGCAAACCGATTTCGGTGTCTGGTCGAGCAGGTAGGAGATGTAGTCGAAATCGTGGGTGGCTTTCTGCAGGAACAAACCCCCGGTCTCGTCGTAGTCCCGGTACCAGGCGCCGTAATAGCAGTCGCCATAGGGCACATTGTTCCAGGCCTGGACGTGATCGATCGGTCCGAGCCTGCCCGAATCGATGATCTCCTTCGCGGTCTGCACCAGCGGCGTCAGGCGCAGCGGGAAGGACACCACGACCTGGGAATTCACGTTCTCGAACGCGTCGCGGAGGGCATGGACCTGCTCCATGCTCGTGGCCACGGGCTTCTCGAGGAACAAGGGAAGACTGCGGGCCGCGACCTTGCAGGCCATCGGCGAGTGCAGCGAACAGCGGGTGCCGATCAGCACGCCGTCCAGAGTCTCTGTGTCCAGCATCTCGTCGGCGTCCGTGTAGAGCGCGGTGTCCTTGAGCTCTTCCAGATCCGCCTTGAGCTCCTCGCCCCGGGGGTCGACGATGGCAGCGATCTCGAAGGGCACGTCGAAGCAGCGCAAGATGCCGATGATGCCGCGGATGCGTCCGCCGTAACCGATTACGCCAAGTCTCAACATGAGTGATACCTCGAATCAGGGATATGCGAACTGCCGTCTACATTCGACACACGCCGCGGCAGGCCTCCTGCTGTCCCTGAGCTTACCAACCCGCGACCCTATCCTGCATAGGGGGCACAGACCGTGGGGCAGGCAATCCTGCCTGCCGGTGGGTGCGGCGGCTAATCTTGATATAGCTGCGGGGTGGTCGCGTCGCACAGCGACCGGGGCCCCGCAGAACCGAGAGGCGCGGTCGAAGAGTCCGTCCCCGCAAAGGGTGCCCTCCGCCCGATAGCGAACTACGAGGCAACAATCGCGTGGACGCTCGTGCGCGCGAAGGGAATGATCGCGATGCCGTATCGCAGTGGTCGGGGCGTCGGGGATGATGGGCAAGATCCGCATGGCACACTTCATCCGGGACGCCGTCGCAGCCATCGTGCCGGCGGCGGTGGAGTCGATGAAGACGCTCAAGAAGATGCTGGGGAACTGGGCCGGGAAGCTGATGCTCCGGACTGCGGCCTCACCTAAGGATCGCCTGGTGGTCGAGCGGCACATCGCCCCGCTGATCGACACCCTTATCGACCGATGCGAGAACCAGGACTCGGACTGCGTCACCTGGGGCGCTCCCGCGCTGCTGATCTTCCACGCGAGTCCGGAGTCCGTCGCGACCGAGACGGATGGCGTGTTGGCGGCGACCTATGCGATGCTCTCTGCGGAGGCCCGGGGCCTGGGAACGATCATGCTTGGGATCGCCGGGCAGGCCGTGAGGCAAGATCAGCAGTTACGCGCAAAGCTCGGGGTCCCGGCGGATAACGAGGTGCTGAACGTCCTCGCGATCGGGCACCCGGCGCGC
>JALGSS010000647.1 GCA_029821745.1 Candidatus Zipacnadia bacterium | reverse complement strand
GGACTTGAAAGACACCGTCAACCGGCCCCTCTACGAGCCCCACGCCTGGGGCACGAAGTACCGTCACTGGGGCGCCGGGCGTCTCGTCTATCGGCCCGACCTCACCACCGATCACTACGCCGACGCCGTCGTTCGACAGACGAATCTCGAACCGGGCCGCAACGCCCGGGGCGCCGTCAACATGCTGGCCTTGACCGACCCCGAGAAACCCGGCGAGGTCGTCTTCTCGGTCACCTGTCCCTATGTCGTCACGGCCGGGGCACTCAAACTGAAGCGCGTGGGTTCGGGTGCCATCACCGCCAGCGTGTCCGTGGATCGCGGCAAGACATGGGCGCCGATTGACCTGAAGGCCGACGGCAACGCGGTCACGGCGCTCTTCGTCGAGGCCGTCGACGGAGCCTTCGACGGGTATTGGATCAGGCTTGCTGTGCCCGCGGGCGGCGCGATGGCCGATCTGGAACTCACAACCCACTTCCAGCTCAATCCCTACTCCCTGCCGCACCTCATGCCGGGGAAGAACGTCGTCACCGTCGATGCGACGTCGTACGGCTCACCCCTCACCGTAACCTACAACTGGTCCGAGGGCCCGGGCTGGAACACACCGAAATCCGCGAGGAAGACGTTCTCGAAGAACGGTTCGTTTACCATCGACGTCGCGGGCCCCAAGTACCCGCGCATGACGTCCCTGGTTCTCGCCGTTGCACCGTAGTCGAGTCGCGCCACCAACGAATGAAAGCGGCGGGTGGGAGCCGGACAGCGGAAGAAAGAAGATGCTCGGGTTTGATCCTGTGTGGAGGCCAACCAGGTCTACGACGGGTTGGCCACCCAGCACCGGATCTGGTGACTGCTGGCCAGCGGGCACCGCCTTCAGAGCCGCGCCGCCGTGAGGTCATCGAGATCATCGCCACGGGCCTCGCCAGGATGCGTCTGCCGCCGGCTAATCGCGTGGCGCTTGGGCGGTTCGGTGTGCGGGCAGCGCGGCGCCGCGATGGATCGGATTGCCGACGTCGATGACCGCCCGCGTGCCGTCAATCGTTACCGTGATGAGGTTGCCGGTTCTGGTGAAGGACGTCCTGGGCGGCGCGGCGACGGTCTGGTCCACGGGGGTCAGCACGTGGAGGAAGACGTGCCGCGTTGCGGATTGACCGGGCCGCACCTCGACGCGCCAACGGCCGATCTGCATCAGGAAGTTGCTCTTGTCGCTCACCTTACCGATGGCGTTCACGCCGGCGATGAAGCACTCCTTTCCCGGTCCGCCGACCTTGACGATCTTCGGCTTCTCCGGCAGGAGCGTCTGGCAGAACAGTTTCGCGCCCTTTTTCGGGATCCACGCGAAAACCGGCACCGGCTCGACATCAACGGTTGTAAGTCCGTCCTGGACCTCAGGCTCAGTGAGGGAGTGCAAGAGCCATCGGGTCTGGACCTCAGGCGCGGCGAGTTCAACGATGTCCGCCACCACTAGGTGAGCGTTGTCAACCCACACCAACTCGCGAATCCATTTCTTGATCTTCTCCGGAGGGTTCGTGCGTGTGAGATCGGCGCGGACGCGCGCGGCCCCTGGAGTGGGATCGAAGGCGACGATGCGGCCGGTGTCCATGTGATGCGTGGCCCGCTTGGCCATGAACTCATCGAAGGTGCGGACGTCCCATTTCCGGGCCTTGAGCCCCACCTGCTGGCCCCAGTCGCTTTCGTCGCCGGTGAAGACAACGGTGTTGGCCCCCATGGCGCTCCAGGCATACTGGTGCTGCTTGCTGCCGTACGCGCCGTAGGCGCCGCTCTTGATCGCCAGGGGGACCCGTTTGAAGATCTGGAAGTTCCCGACGTCGGCGTGGCCGTGCACGTTCATTACGCCCCCGCCGCGGAAGAAGACCACCGCGTCATCGGGTCCCCAGCCGGCGCGGAAGAACGCGTACCCCACCGACTCTCTGCCCCAGATCGCTGCCGTGGGCAGGCCCGAGAGCGGCCGCGGCCGGATCGTCGGGTCCTGGAAAATGAAGAAGTCGTAGGCCACGGACGGGTGGTAGTTCCGCGGGCCCATGCTCTCGTTCATCAGGACTTGTTTAGTGCGTCCGGGGCCACTTCGGGTGACGCGGGTGAGAATGTCGAGGGGCATCTGGTACTGGCGGCTGGCGAAGTACGATTCGCCGCCCCACATGTCCCCGGTCTTGTAGAAGCGGTTGTCCGGCAGGATGGCCCACAGTTCAAACAGGAGCATCCGGTTGAGCCAGTCGTTCTGATTGTCCTTCGCCCAGGCGAGGAGGTCCTGCCCGGTGGCCGACCACCACGCGGCGACGATGTGGGAGATGGCCTGATACGTGTGCATATACGTGTAGTCGCCACCCACCGCTGCGCCGTCGATCCAGGCCATGGCCTTGAAGTACTCGTTGACGCCCCACGTGCGGAAGAACGCGAGCATCTCGTCGGCTTTCGGGCTGTCACCCTTGAGGGCCAGGCCTGCGGTGACCAGGCCCAGAAGCGCGCCGGGATACCGCGAGTAGTACAGCGGCGACCTGCCGTCCTTACAGAAAGCGACCAGGCTCATGCCCTGGCGCTCGAGTTCCGCCCGGGCCGCGGCGCGCGTGGCGTCGTCCATCTTGTCGTGGAGCCAGTCGTAGGCGACGGCGGCCTCGGCCACGTCGATGCCGCGGTAACTCGGCGAGCCGCTCCCCAAGCGGAGATTCCCCATTCCCCTCAACGCCCGCTGGAGGTCCCCGTCGTCCCCCGTCACGAGGTATTTCAGCGCCCGGCCCGCGCGGCTGCCGCCCAGTTTCGACCAGCGCGCCTTGAACTCCGGCCGATCGAGGTTGGCCTTGATCTTGTCGATCGTCGGGCCCTCCCAAGCCGACCGCCGCAGCCAGATCCGCGGCCGCTCTTCGATCACGGTCTTGGTCAAGGGTCCGGCGGCCGACGCCGACGCCACGAAAGCAACGGCTAATCCCATCATCACCACGCGCCCCATCCGGCTCTCCTTCCGCTGTCTCGCCCGCTTGCCGCGGGCACTCATTCGGGCCGACCGGATTGTAGCAGGGGACGCCTGCATCCTCACCCTCGAATTCTGGCACACTTCGGGAGGCCAACGAGAAAACGGGGTACGTGGGGACCCTTTCCGGCTGACGCCGAGCCCCGGCCGCGAGAACGACCGGGGTTTTCACCTTTGCTGAACACGACCACGACGGTCTGTCCGCAGGGCTTGACCGGACCCTTGACAGGGCAAGCGGCAACATAAATGGCTCTTCTCCGAAAAGTGTACCGGCCACATCTCTGTGGGGCCAGTTCCCAAGCCCTTGGGATTTA
>JALGSS010000646.1 GCA_029821745.1 Candidatus Zipacnadia bacterium | reverse complement strand
ACCGTGCTGAAGAAGGCGCGGGACAAGGGCATCCACGTCATCACTTTTGATGCGGACGCGTCGCCGGAGAAGTCCGGCCGCGAGTTCTTCATCAACCAGGCGTCGGAGGCCGCGGTCGCGAAGGCCCTCGTCGATGAGATGGCCGCGCAGGCCGCCAGAATGCGTGGATCGCCGAGATGGATAAGTACATGCCCGCGACATACCCGAAGATGACGCAGGTCTGCAAGCCGAAACCCAGCGAGGAAGACCAGTCCCTCGCCTTCAAGGCAACCCAGGAGCTGCTGAAAACCTACCCGGACCTACAGGGGATCTTCGCGATGTCCTCCGTAGCTTTCCCCGGCGCGGCGGACGCGGTGCAACAGGCGAAACTGTCCGGCAAGGTCGCGGATGAAGCAGTGGGTGGACGCGGGTACCGTGGGGGCCGTCATTCTGTGGAACCCCATCGATCTGGGGTATCTGGCGGTCCAAGTAGGCAGCAAGCTCGCCCTGGGCGAGGTGGAAGACGGCGCTACGGGCCTGGAGGCCGGCAGGCTCGGCGAGGTCGAGATCAGCGGCGACCAGGTTCTGCTCGGCGCGCCGATGCGGTTTACGAAGGACAACATCGCCCAGTTCGACTTCTGATTGTCCGCCGACACGATGCTTTATGGCGCCGGCCCGACTCCTTCGCGAGTCGGACCGGTGCTTGTGTTTGTGGTGAGGAAGCGCAATCATGGGCATGGGGTGTCGCGGGGTGTGCGACGGGGCCCCGTGCAAGGCATCTCACAGGCTTAACGACCATGCGCTATTGGTCGTTCCGCACAACCCTCGCACTATGCCTGCTGCTGTGCGATGTACTCCCCGGTCCTGCGCAGTACATCAACCTTGAGGTCCAGGTTCTGGCGTCGCGCGGGTACCATGTCGAAGACATCGAGCCCGGAGATGGCGAGGATCTTCTCCAGGCTGGCCGCGCAGTTGGGCGCGCCGCCTCCACCTCCGCCCGCCACGCAGATCCCCACGGTGGTCTTTTCGCCAAGGCCGGCCTCATCGCCGTCTTTGGGCCGGTGCGCCCGGCGGAATCGGTCGAGGAACGCTCGCAGGCTCTCACTCAAGTCGGCGAAGTAGACGGGCGTCGCGAACACCACCACGTCGGCGTCGCGGATTTTGCCCACGATCTCCTCGAAGTCATCCTGAATCACGCAGCGGTTCTCCGAGCGGCACAGTCCCCAGCCCTGCGCGTCACATTGCCGGCAGACCTCGATCTCCATCGACGGCAGGAAGATCATGCACTCATCGGGGTTCTCGCATCCCAGACCGGCCAGGAGCGCCTTGGTCGCGCGCGCCGTCTGACCCTCAGGGTTCCGGCTGCCAAGTATCGCAATCGTCTCCACTGTGTCGCCTCCATTCGTGTGGTTGTAGGCTGGTTGCATCTCGCCGCGAACGGCACGGGCCCTGTTCCCGGAGACCCAGCGAATGCTGGGTCTCTACTGGAGGGAATGAGGGGAACGGCGAACGCCACCTGCCCCCCGGGCCCCTTCCCTGAAAGGGAATGGGGAGAACGGCGGGTCGTCCGGTGATATCGTGGTAGCCGCAGGTCTTCAGCCTTGTCGTGTGCTGCCTACGTCGTACCTAACCCCCCGGTCCCGGAGACCCAACGAGTGCTGGGTCTCTACTGGAGGGAATGAGGGGAACGGCGAACGGCACCTAACCCCTCGGCCCCCTTCCCTGAAAGGGAATGGGGAGAACGGCGGACGGCAAGGTACGTGGTTCGCGAAGCAAAGGCCGGCCGGATACTTCGGGCCAAGGCCCTCGTAGTCCGGCCACACGGCGAGCGATCATGACCGGGTGCCACTGGCCCCGCGGCGCGGGACCAGTGCGTCGTTCCGAACGTCACTCTTGATCGATTGGCTACCGAGGCCGCGAACTCCTGCCCAACGGTTCCCGGAGGACCCCGGTGGTCGGGAGACGAATTCCTCCTCGATGCGGATTCCTGTACCGCAGCGATGGCGTAGCGACGCTCGCGAGCCCGCCGTTCAACGCAGCGGGGGACCCATGAACCGCAATTCCCCGCGCAATCGGAGGACGCAATGCCGGCGCTTATTCTCTTGGCACTACTTCCCTTCACAGCCTCAGCCGAACCGATCCTGGACATCAACTTCGATGACATCCCCGAGGGCCGGGTGCGCGCCCTCAAAGACGTCCTCCCGCACCGCTGGCTCATCAACATGGATAAGAAGCTGTTCGAGGTGTCGTCGGACGTTCCGCGCCCGCCCAGCGATCGGCCCGGGCTGACCAAGGGGCTCGCATACAGTGGCGCAGGCGGCTGGCCGGCCGGCGATGTCTACATCATCTGGCCCGAGCAAGTGACCGAGGGTTGTCTGGAGGCGCGCGCCAGCGTCTTCCTGCCCGACAAGCGCGTGCCCGTTTTCGTGGGTCTGACGCGCGCCAATACCGCGAACTGGCAGGATATCGGCCCCGGCGCGATCATGCTCAGCAAGCGCAAGACGGAGGTCTGGAAGTCCGGCGGATTCGCGGCAATCTCCCGGGTCGGCTGGAACCACATCCGCCTGGTAGCGGACCTTGACCGCCGTCTTGCCTACGCCTTCGTCCGCCACGAGAGCAAGAAGAAGGAGCAGATGATCGCCTGGGAGGTGCCGATACCCCCTGACGACAAGGGCCCCCGGCTGAATGCGCTATATCTGCGCACCGACCTGGGATACTCCAAGGAGAGAGCCTACTTCGCGGACCTGCGGGTCGAGCCCTGTGACCCGCCGCAAGATGGAGTCTCCCACGCGGAAGCGGACCTGTCTCACATCGTCGCGCCCAGCGAGGGCATTGATCTCGGGGGCCTGTGGGACTTCCTGCCCGCCACGGACGGAGACGCAAGCTCTTTGAGCCCTGCGTTGCCCGCTGAGGACGCCGACTGGCGCCGCGTTGTGGTCCCGGGGGAGCATGAGCCGATCCTGCGGGCGTACGGCACACAGCGCGCCTGGTTCAGACAGACCGTTACCTTGCCGGAAGACTGGAAGGGCAAGCTGATCAGCGTCAATTTCGGGCTCACCCGCGCGCGAGCCGACATCTACTGGAACCGCAAGTTTGTGGAGACCCACTGGCAGGGGCACTCCGGCTATGCGGTGGATATCACCGATGTTGCTACTCCCGGCCAGGAGAATGAACTGCTGGTGCTCATCCACTCGCACCGTTGCCTCACCGACCCCGAGGGCCCTCTGTATCCGCTCACGTGGACATGGATGTACAAGACAGGCACGGGCATCTGTCTGCCCGTGTGGGTCGAGGCGACACCGGCCTTGCACGTCGCCGACATCTTCGCCCGGCCATCGGTGAGCGAGGACAAGCTCAGACTCGACGTGACCGTCGCCAATCACGGCAACCGCGTGGGTGACAAGACGGCGGCGCAGACCGTTGAGGTCCGCGGCCACGTGCTCTCCGACGGCAAGAAGGTGCTCGACCTGCCTCCCGCCGTGCTGTCACTGAAACGGGGCACGTCCGGGGTCGTCACACTGGAGGCCGACTGGTCCGGCGCGTGACCGGAGAAGAGGAAGCTGAAGCGCCCGGCGAGGCCGCGCGGCGTGCAACCTTCGGGTTCCGGGAGGTGCAAGTGCGCGGCCCGGATATCCTGCTGAACGGCAAGCGCCTGTCAATGCGGCGGGCATCGTTGTTGCCGTACATGTACCGAGTCCTCGATGAAGACTGGTTCCCCAATTACCTGGAGGAGTTGCGCGCGGACGGCTACAACTGTGTGCGCATCCATGGAGGCGCCCCTGAGATACTGTCGGATCTTGCCGACCAGCTCGGATTCCTGATCATTCCCGAGTTCTCCATCAAGAGCCATAACCTTGACCCCGTGAGTAAGCTGGACCGATTTGTGCGGGGCATCGAGCATTGTCTGGAGATCGTCCGCGAGCAGCGCAATCACCCTTCGATCCTGATGTGGAACATCTCCAACGAGGTCTACATCTACACGATCATCCGCTCCGAAGCGAAGCGGGAGCAGCTCGCGCGGAACCTGAATATGCTCGGGGAACTCGTGCAGCAAGCCGACCCCACGCGCACCGTGGGCTACGATGGCGACTGCGACCTCAACGGGCTGGCGCCGACCGCGAACTTGCATTACCCGTGGCACATCTTCGAGCTCGACCATCCCATGCCCGTTACCCGGTTCTGGCTCGAGGAGGGCAAGCGGCCGTGGATGGGGTACATCTGGAAGCACGAGAAGCCCCTGATCATCGGCGAGTACTACCACGCGCCCTATGAGCTCCGGGCTCCCTGGGGACTGACGCATTTCATGGGCGACAGGGCCTTCGTGCACCCCGATGGTTGGGCTGAGGGCATGTTCAGGGCCTACCGGTGGGCCGATGAAGGACTTCGCCAAGCGCGGGTCACCGGCTCGAACCCGTGGGCAGTGCCGAAGCCCGTCTCGGAGCGTGGAGTTCTCCTGCCACCGGTGCTGGTGGCGGTGCGCGAGACCAATCGCACCTTCTGGTCCGGGGAGACGGTCCGGCGAACCGTCCGCGTCGGCGCGGATGTTCCCCTGAAGATCGATGCCGGGGGGATGGCGGAAGTACCACTCGACCTCATGATGCCGCAGGTGGATGAGAAGACCGCTGTAAGCCTGCGGTTCGACTTGCTGCTGGATGACCAGCCCGCCTGCGAGAGCGAGGTCCGGGACTACGCGGTGTTTCGCCGGCATCAGGACGGGGCTGTCGGTGTCGTGGCCTGCGGCAGCGAGCAGGCGCTGCGCGCGTTGAGCTCCGCCGGCCTATCGCTGGCCGAGGCGCCGGACCCACTCTCGGCCCTCGCGCTGGGCCCGTCTGTCCTGCTGCTGACCGGCGTGGGTATTGATCCTGAGCAGGCGGCGGCGATTCTTAGCTGGGTCCAGGGCGGAGGACGATTGGTGTGGCTGGACGTACCGGCGGACTC
>JALGSS010000645.1 GCA_029821745.1 Candidatus Zipacnadia bacterium | reverse complement strand
CTCGGAGACGTTCGCGCGGATGAGCTCGCGCGTCTCGGCGCTGAGGCGGTCGCCCAGCAGCCAGTTGGCGGTCGCGAACTGCCAGCCGAGCGCCGAGGAGGCGAGGTCGATGTCGATGCGCTCGCGATTGAAGTTCGCGAGGCTTCTGTCATGCGCGGGCATCACCCAGGTGCGCTCGGCGGCGAGAGCCGCGACCAACTCCTCAATGGCCGGGATGAAGCGGCCCTGGTCCTCGGCGCACTCGGCCAGCACGAGCGGCGCGAGCCGCCGGCGGCGCTGACCGGAGACGCTCTGCCAGTGCGTGCGGTTGCCGGTGCGGGAGAACTCGAGGTAGAGGTCGTCGGGCTGCTCGGGGAGGGGCTTGCCAAGGTAGCCCTCGGCCCTGCTGATGACGCCCGCGCAGGCGCCGCTCTCGACGAGCGCCCCCCACGCGTCCCTGTCGGTAATCGGCCGTCCGAGGCCCTCGGGGGCGTCGGGCAGCGTGGGGGCGATCTCCGCGACGCGCGCCGGGTCGGGGCTGTCATCGGCGGCGACGACGTCCGAGACGGTTGCGACGAGGGCCAGCGCGATCAGTGTCAGCACGAGCGTGAGTTCGCTCATCTGTCAGGCACCCCTCTACGGAGCGGGGCGCCCACGCTCGGGCGCCCCGGAAGATGCGCGCTTCGGGCCTCAGAGGCCCTGGCGCATACGGTCATTGAGCCGATCGACCATCAGCGCGAGGATCGTCAGGACGATCGGGACGTAGACGATGAACCGGCCCGTCAGGCCGAGCGTAACCAACCCGCCTATGAGTGAGGCACCTACGCCCAGGCCCAGTATGCGCCAGTGCGGAATGGCCTCTCCTCGCGCCCAGTTCTCGAACAGTGACAGAACGAGGCCCATGATGAGACACGCTATCCCTACGGCGAGCCACACAGCCACTGCAGTCGCCCCCTCCGGCAACGGCAACGACCGCGCGGTCGTTGCCGTTCCCTTTTCACTCTTCCCTCTTCACGATTCCCTGTCGTTTAGCCGAACCACACACCGTAGCGGCGGTACATGTCGTTCCACAGGGAGATCGATCCCCACACCACGCCAGCGGTGAAGAAGTGCCCTATGACCAGCCCCAGGAAGAACGGGATGGCCCTGCGGTACGAGCCCATGCCGCCGATGCGCAGGATCAGGCTCTTCAGGATGTAGATGATCAGGAACGGACCCCAGATCGGGTTCGCGTAGGACATGACCATGACGAAGCCAAGTGGGTGGAGGGGGAAGCGCAGGAAGACGGTGCGCAGGACCACCAGCAGAGCGGTGATTGAGAAGCCTGCAATTCCAGCGCCTGTTGGCTTCCAGTCCATGAGCTTGTGAGACTTCACGTCCGCGGAGAGCGCGTCCCATGCGATGGCGGCCGAACGCACGCGGGAGCCGCCCTGCGTGGTGCCGCCCTCGAGCACGTTCGCGCCGTAGCCGTAGTAGGCGTGCAGGTGGATCACGTAGGCGCCGACGAGGCCGACCAGGAGCGCGGCAATGAGCCAGTAGACCATCGTCCGCTGTTTGATATTCGCCTCGTCAGCGATCTTAAAGCCCTCCAGCTGGTACGCGCTCATCGAGGGGAAGTAGCCGCGCGCGACCCAGAAGAACAGGCCCATTGCGCCCATATTCTTCCAGCTCGTCCCCCGCTGATAGATGCTCGAGCCGGTGATGTTGAACAGCATCTCCCAGCCCTGTGAGATCGGGAAGAGCCAGACGAGTGCCGCGCCGGCCTCGGCGCGCGCCCGCGCGTAGACGATCGAGAAGAGCACGCAGATGCCGAAGTAGATCAGCGCGACCCACCACCACAGGCCCGCGGCAATGCCGAAGATCACCATCCCCGCAAAGCCCGCGGCTGCCGCGATCACAGCCGTTCGGTAGCTGAACGGTTCGTTGCTGTCATCGATGTCGGCGGCACCGGTCAGGGCCTTGCGCAGGACCTGCTTGATGTGATCGCGGCCGGCCCACAGCAGGATCAGGCCGAATGCAAGGTAGCCGCCCCACGCCTGTTGGCGGTCGAAGGGGAATCCTGAGATGTCCAACCCCACGGCGATCTGGAAGACGTTGGCGAAGCGCATCAGCAGCGCGAAGACCCAGACGGAGAGCAGGATGTCGGTGGGGACGAGGTAGCCGATGCCGAAGTTCTCCGGGCGCCACGCGATCTGCAGGCCGCCGAGGCCGCTCCAGGGGCGCTCGGTGAACAGTGTACCGAAGCTGAAGGCCTTACCGAGTGCGGGGATCGCGGGGTTGTAGGCGTTGAGCATGTTCATCAGATTGTAGATGGCTGCGAGCGAGAAGCCTATCCACATGACCGGGTTGCGCAGCAAGCCGCCCGCGACGCGATGGCCCGTCTGATCGGCCATGTCCAGCACGAGGCGTACAATCGGGAAGGTCAGGTGCTCCTTCTCGATCCACTGGCGCCGGAAGATCATCATCATCGCGTAGATCGTGACGAAGAGCGCGAGCATGAAGACCGTCCAGGCGATGAGCGGGGTGCTCCATGCGCCCCACGGGATGACGCCTGATTCGCTGCCCTCATACATCTCCTGGATGGCGCTCGGTTCGGGCGTCACCCAAGAGGGCAGGTCCTCCACGAGAGTCGAGTACTGGTTCTCCGGCCCCGCGAAGTAGTAGGGCACGGTGAGCTGGGGGAGGATCTGGCGCACAACGCCCACGGAGGGCATCGAGACCGCAATCACCAGGAACGAGTAGACGAGCAACACTTGGTGCTCGGGCATCCGCGCGAAACGCGGCAGCTTCCGCAGGAGCGGGCTGAGCAGCGTCAGCACGAGGATGGCGGCAATCGCCGGGATGACCGGGACGCTCTCGCCGATCTGGGCGCCAAGGGCGATAAGGCCCGCCTTCAGCATCCAGTACAGCGAGATGACGAAGAAGATCAGCGCGAGGATGGCGGCGCGAATGGTCAGCCCGTGGGCCTCATCGAGCGCCTCTTCATCCCGCGACCGGGGTTCATCAACCTGTGCGTCGGTTGCCATGGGAAGCTGCCTCCGTAGGTTCCGCGGCGCACAACATGCGTACGCCGAAGAGGGGGCCCGCCGGCGATGCCGGTGTGCATCGTCGGCAGACGTACTGCGGCACCGGCGACGGTTCCACCTGTCCGCGCCGGCAGACGGCAGGTATTATAGCAGCCTCGCGCGAACTCGTATACCCCCTGAGTGGGAAGCCGCTGAGAATCACCTGTCCGGAGGCCATTGCCATGCGTCGCCACGCACTCGTCCTGCCGCTTCTGATCGCCGCAAGCGCCGCCCTCTGCTTCGCCGACGTCACGCTTGT
>JALGSS010000644.1 GCA_029821745.1 Candidatus Zipacnadia bacterium | reverse complement strand
CAGACGACCAGGCACGCGCCGTGCCCATGGTTGCCTTTCCCAACACAACCAAGCGGGCGGGCTGATACTTGGGCGTCATGGCACAGGGCTCTAGCTGAACTCCGCCGTGGCGCGTTCCAAGAGCTTCTCCATGGCCTGCATCTTGTCCTCGGGCACATCCGGCGGCTCCCAGGCGTCCACGTTCGCCCGCCAACGTTCCTCGCACAGGTCGAGAATCCGCTTCTCATCCCCCGCATCGTCGCTGATCTCAGGCACGGTGAGCGGGAACAGGTCCGAGCCCCACAGCTCCCGGAAATGCTCAAGGGTGTGGTCGCTGGTCAGGAAGGTCTCCCCGCTGTTGACGTGCTCGCATAGCTCATCGAACAGCACCGTGGCCTCGCTCACCTCGACCGGCTGGTCGAGCGCGTGCTGGCTCTTCCTGATCTCCATGTCCAGCATGAACTGGGTGGGCGACCCGACCCCGCCGTTGTCCAGCGTGCCCATGCCCGGATACGGGATGCCTATGTTACCGGTCAGTTGGGCGAACGCGTTGCCCGCGAAGAAGTTCTGGTAGACCGCCTGCAGGCCGGGGCGATTCGTCGACGGGCTGAAGTAAGTCTCCGCCCACAGATGACCGCCGAAATGGTCATCGAACAGAGCCTTCACGCCCACGATCACCAGGACATTCTCGGGACCCGCCGAGGCCGCGTCGGCGGTGCGCATGTCCGCGACGGTGGAGATCATGCGCCCGGTGATGTCGCCCTCCGGGGCGAGGCAGTATGCGGCGGCCATACAGCCCAGGATCTCCGCCGCTCCGATGACAATGGCGCTCGCGACGGTCACCGGCGTGGAGATACCGATAGTGGGCATCGACGCGGGGTGGTACCGGGGCACGCCGACACGCTTGCGCTCGAACATGTCCTCACTCGCCCGGTGATCGAGAATCAGCGGTGAGATGAGGCACTGGGAACCCGCGAGATAGCGCCCATCCCGGGGGCGTCCGCCCATGATCTCCCCGGCCTCGACCAGGTACTTGATCATCCGCGGGTCGATAGCCTCGATGCCGTCGACCTTCTCGGTGTGCCGCAGGGCGAGGATCAGGGACGCGAGCCGCTCCGTCGCCTGGGGCACGTCCTGGCGGTACCAGGTGCTGATATACCCGATCTCCGGCGTGGCCTGAGCGAACTTCATCATCTCGATGAAGATCTCCGTGTTCACGGGCAGCAGCTTGCGGTTGCGGTAGTCGTAGTACTGGGTCGGCCCGCAGTCGAAGGCTTGCATGAGGAACTCGCTTCGCATCCGCTCCCGGACCTCGTCCTTCTGCCCTGTCCACAAGAGCCAGTGGGCCCAGTCCGGTCCGCAGACGGGCACGAGGGTCTGGTCTGCATCATCCTCGGCGCGAGAGAGCTCCTGGTACGCCACGAGTTCGCGGATGAGCTGTTCGGGGATGCGTATCCTGCCGGAAGGGGACTGCGTGCAGCCCTTCGCGCGCATGATTCCGGCAAGCTCTTCATGCTCGACAGTTATCCCGACGTCCCCGAGCAGTTGCAGCGTCTTGTCTCTCAGGAGGTCGGTATCAAGCTGAATAGCCATCGGCTGTCACCCTTCTCGTCGGGCGGATGTCAGGGCGCTACCGGGGAAGGCAATGCCACCGTTCTGCTATGTCTTCGCCGCGTCTTCGTATCAAACCTGTCGGAGCCTGCATTGGCACGGCGCCCCGGGCCTCTTCGAGGCGCGTCCCCAACTCTCCTACTCCAGCCCCCACTTCGCCGCTAGGTAGGCCCGGACGCGATCGGTCTCGTCCTGCGTCAGCTTCCGGTCGTAGACGACAATCTCCGAGATGAGCCCGGCCAAGTACGTCTGATAGTTGGGCGAGAAGCAGCCCACCCGCACGTGCTTCGCCCAGCGGTCGACGAATTCCGCGCTCAAGATGCGCGGCCCGCCGGTCTCCATTCCCGGTACAGTCAACGCGATCCCGACCTGGTAGTCATAGCCCTCGCCGTCGCTGGCGGTGAAGATCCGCGGATCGTGGTTGACCTCGGCCCCGGGCTCGGGATTGCTGACGACAGCAAAGGTGGTTGCGGTGATCTTCTCGTCAGAGAGATCGGCGAGTTCGAGGCGAGTCCGGCGCGTCTCGTCGAACCGGAGCGCCGGCCTGCCGTTCAGCGCGTCGGCGATGTACGTGGGTTGGTGAGTGGGGTTCGCCTGTGTTGCGTCTCGACCGTTTTCACTCCTGTCCTTCCATAGGGAGACCCTCGCCTCCGCATTAGTCTCGATCAAGTTAGTGTCTGCCGCGTCCAGCCAGACAGCCAGCCCATCCCTGGGTGGCCCCGCTTCCTCCGCCTCCGACGGGAAGACGAGAACTCCCGCCTTCGCCACCTGGTAGTTCCCGCTCCCCGTGCCGCGCCAGACGACCCAGGCCCGTTGCGCGGACTTCAGGACGCCCACGTTGAACAGCATCCAGGGAGCACTCCGGGGAGTGAAGCCGCATGCGGCGAAGGGGATGCGCCACTCGCACGTCCATTGCTCCTGCCCGATGGCAGCCTTGTAGGTCACCGCAGCTCTCAGCGTCTCGACCGCCTCGAATGGCGCGCCCGCCTGGTCCACGCTGTCGAACGTGCCATCGGGATACCCGTACAAGTTCAGGACTGGACCCGGTTCGTCAGCGAACGCATTCTGGAAGGCGATCTCCATCCCGTCGTCTCTCCCCCACACGTGCCCACCCCCAGGCAGCGACCGTGCGTTCGTGACCGTGTGCCGCGTCGCCACATACAGTGCCTCCTCGTCGTAGCCCACCCACCCCTCGCTGGGCGGCCCCGCGCTCGGACTGCGATTCCACGACTCAGTGAGAGCCATGCCACGCTCCGGCCACTCAGTCAACGCCCCGTCTACGGTAGGAGCCGCCGCGAGTTCCGAGGCCATCCACAGTGGGCGCGGCGTCTTGTCGACGACGGCGGCGTGGGCGTACTTCTCGGCAGGCTTGGACTGTGGGCGATGGGTGGCTTCAGGGAAGACCGGGCGCCCTTCGGCATCGGCCGGCGGAGGCAGCCCGATCCCGCTCATGTCCTGCGGTTCGGCGGCTCTCTCCAACCGCAGCCAATCGATCCTGCCGAATGGCTCACTCAGGGCGGATCGCGCGACGAAGAACAGCGGACGTGTTCCCGTCGCGGGCTCCAGCGTCGCCACCATATCCCGGAATTGGTCAGCCCCTCCGGTGTAGCGTGGGTAGAACTTGGGTAGAACTCGCCGATCTTCTCCCCCTCGGGGCTGTCCACATGGACTTCGAGCTTCACTTCATCCTTCGCCAGAGCGATCTGCCCGCGGTAACGCTCAAAGCGGAAGTACTCAAACTCGCCCACGGGCTTGCCATCCTCGGTGCGGAAGACCAGAAACACGTCGTGGGAGCCCTGCGCATCGGCGGAGACTTCGGCGGTCGCCTGGCGGTAGATCTGGATCGAACCGCCGCGCACACGGTCGGTCTGCAGCAGCGGCACACGCGCCACCTCAGGACCATCGGCGGCGTCGAGGCGCACTTCGACCCACGCGGGGGCATCGGTCACTTTGCCGTAGACGACCCGGAATCTCCGGTAGCCGTCGCCCAGTGGCACCCGATTGAAGCGCACCCACGCGCCGTCTCTAACGTTCCGGATGAACGTCCACTGCCTCCCGATCCCCGGCGACGTCTCGTCGTTGGTCGTCGCCTCCATGATCAGCGGATCGGTGGCC
>JALGSS010000643.1 GCA_029821745.1 Candidatus Zipacnadia bacterium | reverse complement strand
CCTCACCTTCCCCCTACGCCGACTTGCGGAATGTGAAGGTGCACCGGGGCGGCGAGACGATCACGCGCGACGTCTACGCGTATATCCACGAGGGTGACCGCGAGCAGACCCTCCGACTTGAAGACGGGGACGTCGTGCTGATCCCACTGGACCGCGAAACGGCCCTCATCACCGGCGCTGTGCAGCGTGCGGGATCAATCCGGGCCTCCGATCCTGAGCAGCGAGACCTGGTGGAGATCGTGCTGACGGTGGGTCCGCTGCCGACTGCGGATCTGTCCCGCGTGACGGTATATCGGGGAGATGCCGAGCAGAAGTATGACCTGACAGGGCTGCGTGAGGAAGGCTTCAAGCTGCCGCAGGACGTCGAGGTGCTCCCCGGGGACCGCGTCTTCGTCCCGGGCCTGGACGCCACCACGGTACTCATCACCGGCGCGGTGGCCCGTCCCGGCACGATGGAGCTGGCCACCCGCGAGCAGCGAGACCTCGCGAAAGTGGTCACCAGCGCCCAGTGGTCGTCGAATGCGGACCTCTCCCAAGTCACCGTCTACCGGGATGACGAGGCTATTACCAGGGACCTGAGGGCCTACTTCGAGAGCGGGGACGCCTCACAGACCCTGGCCCTGGAGGACGGCGACCGCATCCTGGTTCCGGAGCTGGGCGCCAAGTCCATCACCATCACCGGCCAAGTTTCGCGATCCGGGCCTCTTCCCCAGGCTGTCGGGCGCACGCCGGACCTGTTCGGCGTCGTCACACTCGCGGGGCCGATCCGCCAGACGGCAGACCTCTCCCAGGTCGCCGTGTACCGCAATGGCGAGAAGCTGGTCCGCGACCTGAAGAAACTGGAAGAAGAGGGCGACCTGTCCCAGAACCTGATCCTGCAGCCTGGCGATATGGTTCACGTCCCGGAGGCGTCCGAATCCGTGGTGTTCACGGGTGAGGTCAGCCGCCCGGGTCCGATCAATGTCCATGCCTACCGCCAGCGGGACCTGGGCAGACTGCTGCCTCTCGTGGGCCCGGACCCGAAGGCCAGTCTCGAAGCGGTGACCATCTACCGCGACGGCGAGGCGATTGTCAAGGACTACCGCGCCCTGATCGAGAAGGGCGACATGAGCCAGAATATCGAGCTCGAGCCCGGCGACTTCATCTATGTGCCGCGCGATCTCGCCAATGACGTGATGGTGCTCGGGGCCGTACAGCGCAACGGCATCGTGAACGTGCGAGAGAAGCCCAATAGGGACCTGCTGCGCATCGTCACGATCATGCAGCCCCTAGCGACCGCCGACCTGACGCGGGTCACGGTGTTCCGCAAGGACGCGGAGCCGGAGTACCGGAACCTGCGCCGACTGCAGGATGAGGGCGACCTAAGCCAGACGATGAACGTCCAGGGCGGCGACGTTATTATGGTGCCCCGGATGGACGACATCTACGTCCTCGGGGCGGTCAACAGGCCTGGCGCGTACCCTCTCGATCCGGATTGGGGGCTCCTGGATGTTATCGCCCGCGCCGGGTTGGGACAGGGATCCCAGCAACGCGTGATCGTGATCCGCAAGCGCCCCGACGGCACGACGGAACATGTGGAGGCCAGTCTTCAGGGCCTCGGGAGAGGCAAAGTGCCTGAGCCGGTGAAGATCAAGGCGGGCGACATCATCTTCGCGCCGCCCAGGAAGGCACCGGGACGCAGCCTCTGGCAGATGATCCGCGACGCGATCTGGACGGTCGGAGCCATCACGAACATCTTCGACTAACCCGGTCGCGAGGACCGACGGATGACGACAGAAACGAGACCGGATACACACAGGGCTCGCCCGGAGCAGCTTCGGGCGAGCCCTTCTCTTTGCGCTTCGGATTCCGACTCAAGAGGTGCCCTACAGCGCCTTCAACTCGGCAATCTTGTCGGCGAAGCCCGTCCGCAGCGTCCCCACGTCGCCGCCCGAGATCAGGATGTTGACCCCGGCCTGTTGCCACCGCTTCGTCATCTCCGGGGTCGGGCAAGTGCTGGATGAGATCTTGCTGTTGGCGCGGGCCGCCTGTATCACGCGCTCGCCGGCGGCCACCAGATCCTCGTTGTCCCACTGCGCGGGGATGCCCATGTCGGCGGAGGTGTCGCCAGGTCCGAAGAACAGCCCGTCAATGCCCTCGATGGCGGCAATGGCGTCCAGATTCTCCAGCGCCTCCACGGACTCGATCTGCACCATGATGATGGTCTCGCGATTGGCGATTGCGAAGACCTCTTCCGCCGTCGAAGCGAGGGTCCCGTAGCCCAGACCACGGCTGCCTGTGTTGAACCCGCGCTTGCCGATGGGCGGGAACTTGCCGAATTCAGCCACAGCCGCCGCCTGCTGGGCGGTGTGTATTTGAGGCGTGAGAATGATCTTCGCGCCTGCCTCGAGATTCCGCAGAACCGATGGCCGGCTGCCGTCGGGAACCCGAGTGAGGGAGAGAATGCCCCGCAGCTCAGCCGCGCGGCACATGTTCTCGATCTGCATCATGTCGATGCCGGAGTGCTCAACCTCGATCCAGACGAAATCGCATCCCGCCAGCGCGGCCACTTCGACGACAGCGGGAGACATGGACAGCAGTGATGGCCCGTAGAGAATCGGACCCGACAGGATGCGCTCTTTCAGGCTCAGTTGCTCAGGCAATGGAGTGGACCCCTTTCAGGTTCCGGCAGCTCACGGCATGCCGACATCGCGTTGCGCCATGGGATGACTATTCTCTCCCCGGACAGGTTTGCCTCCCACCTTTGTCGAATAGCCCCCGCCGAGGTGACCTAACATGAACATCCTGGACAACGGCACCATCCGAGTCAGCGTTAGCGACGACGCTCGGCAGTTCGAGCTGGGATTCTCGGGCGAGCCACCGATCATCACCGGCGGCCGGGGCCTGTTCGACATGATGGTCGGCCGTGGCCGGCGTCACGAGCAAGCGATCGATACCGACCAGCAGGCAGGACGAGTGACCATCGAAGATTCTGCGCTCACCGTCACGTACTCCGGCCTGATGGTAGATGGGGTGTCCGTCCCCGTTGAGGTGCGCTTGCGGCTCGAGCTTGACGGTGACCGGGTCGAGTGCCGGGCGAACCTGCGCAATGACAGCGATCTGTGCGTCGAGGAGTTCTGGTTCCCGTGGATCGGCTCCTTCGAATCGCTGTCGGCCTCACCTGCAGACGATGTGCTGATCAGGCCCGAGGGTTTCGGGCGACGCATCCCGAATCCCCGGGCGCACGTGGCGTCCCTGCACACGGGCTACATGGCCCCGGATCAGGTGCGCATCATCGACTGCGGCTACTACCCGGGCGGCTGGATGAGCATGCCGTGGTA
>JALGSS010000642.1 GCA_029821745.1 Candidatus Zipacnadia bacterium | reverse complement strand
GAGAGCTCGGCGTAGTCATCAGGTGTGCCCTTCAGATTCAACCTGTACAGCGAGCCGTCCTCCAGCGCCTCATCGACCTTGTACACGCCGCCCCGCAGAAGGATCTTGTCGGAGAGGATGCCCGCTTCAACGCGCCGGCTCACGACCCCGAGCGCGTGGCGCAGCGATTGGAACGGCGCGGAGATGGCGCCGGGGTTGTCGTCGCTTCCCCGCGCAGGATCGACGTAGAATTCCTCCGGGCCCTGGGCCCAACACGGCGCAGTGCAGCTCGCCACCCACAGAACTGCTGCCAAATGAAAGCGCTTCACTGCGAACCCTCCCAAGGAGAACCAGGGACAGCCACCCATTTCTCAGGGGCGCCGCGAGAAACGCAGCGCAGCATCGTGCCGCAGTTCTCCCAGCTTCATGTTGAGACTGCCGTCCGTGCTCTCGGCCGCGAACGAATCCTGGGCGGCCCCCGTCTGCGTGTTCAGCACGGTCACATCGTAGTGCCCCGGCGCCAGGTCATGAACGCGAAATCGGACCTCCGACAGAAGGACCGGAGGCTCACCGAGGACGTCGCGGTACAGCGCGCTGTCCGTCTGGTTGCGGAGGTAGATGAACCCGTGCGTGTCCGACCGCAGACCGCGCAGGTCGACCAGATCAGACGCGCGCTCCGTCTCCACCACGAAGCAATAGCGACGGATGTTGATCCAGTCGGCGCCCGGTCGGCCATTCTCCACCCGGATCTCGTGCGGGCCGGCGGCGAAGGCGACTGCGACCCAGCATTCGTCCCCTTTGAGATACCGACGCCCGCCGGCCAGGTCAACGGACGCGGTCTCGCGTCCGTCAACGGAAACGCAGAGCGTCTGGTCCCCGGCGCCGATCTCGTTCACATTGACCAGGAGACGCGCCCGCCCGGGGAAGTCCACAGCGAACGTGGGAGGATTGCGCCACCCCCGACGGCCTTCCCGATCTCCGTAGAGATTGCAGCTTGCTCCCTCAAGCCACTGCACCGACTTGTCGACCCGAATGGTGAACCGGTTCTGAGTCGCCTTGGCGCCCCAGCTCGCGACGTCACCGTAGGGGCGGACGCTGTACACCCGCGGGCGCGGCTCTCCCCCTGTGGACGCCGCCCCCGTCACCCGAGCCTGGATGGGCTGCCATTCCTCTCGGTTCAGAGGCAGGCTGTGTGCGACGCGCATGACGGGCTCAAACACCCGCCACGAGTCGGTCTGATCCACAAGCGCGTGGGGCCAGACCATCACTGCGGCGTGCTCCGCCGCAAGCCCCTCCCAGAGCTCATCGTGAAGTAACGCTGCGAAGTCCTCAGCCCGGTCGGTGTAGTAGCACTCCTGCATCACCTGCGGTCGGTCGTGAGGGGCATCCGGCGTGGCCTGCGCGTAGTCCATGAACGCCCTGGCCTCAAGCCCGTAGTTGGAGCCATAGACGATTGGTCGGTAGCCCTCGGTCAGTTGGTGGACGTAGTCCCTCATCTCCCGGAGCCAGTCAACGATCAGCGGCGTCGGGTTGGAGCAGTCGTTCCAGGAGTTCACCGCCCACAGGCTCGTGCTGTAACCCCAGCGTGCCATGATGTAGCGGAGCCGGTTGCGGTAGTGCCGACGCGCGTCTTGGGATGAGAAGACGTCTTCGGGATCATCACACGGGCCACCGTTGGCGCGGTTGTACGGGTTGGCGACCCAGCCGTCGCTGCCCCCGGTCCGCATCACTTCGTTGTTGTCCTCGGTCGTCAGCATGATGCGGAGGCCTTCCTTCTCTGCGGCTAGGAAGACCCGGTCGAGCGCGTCGGCGATCATCTGGTTGTAGACGCCGATTCCGCCGTACCCCTCCCAGTTGGTGCCCGGGGCGTCGACCACCGGCGCCCACTCCAGCCACGCCCAGTGGCAGAGCCAGACCCGCGTCGCGTTCGTATGCCCCCTCGCCTTGCCGAAGTAGTACTCGTAGCAGGGATGTGGGTCACCGGGATTGCTCTCCCGCGTCCAGGCCACGTTGCTCCCGGTCCCCCAGAACAGCTCGCCATTCCCACTCATCTCGAAGTACCTGGGGTTAGTGCGGCTCACCTGCACGAAGCCCGGATGGTCCGACGGCGTGGCGGTGAAGCGCACCGGGCCGTGGGTCGCTTGCCGGCCATCCTCCTGCGTGGCGACCAGGGACAACGAGTACTCGCCCGGCACCGGCGGGGCGAAGCGGACCTTCCAGCAGGCAGACCCCGTCCGTTCATAGGGCACCCACAGCATCATCTGAGCCACGCCTCGCACCGGACGGAACGGCTCGAAGTAGAACGCCGGCACCGTCACAGTCCTGCCATCAGGGAGCGTGATGGGCGCGTCAACGCGGATGTCGTCGGGATCGTACGGATTGGTGTAGCTTGCCGTCAACTCGAACGTCACTTCCAGCTTGTCGAAGCACGGCACCGCCAGTGTGGACAGACGCACGGCTCCTATCTCGCAGCCGGCCTGCGTTGACTCCAGCCGTGCCCTGACCAGGGCCATTCTCTCGCCTACCGTGTCGGCGCTTGAGGCCAATGGCGCCCCCAGCAGCAGAGACACGGCGATGGCCTGCACTACGAGGCGTTCACTCATTCCCAATCGCTCCTCTCGGGCCCACGTCATCGCTACAGCCTCAACACGCGCTCCGCATTCCCGCGCGCTATCTTGTCGAAAACCTCCTGGCTGATCTTGCCCCTGGACAGGGCATCGTTCATGAAGTCGGCCGGCCAGATCAGCCTGTCGTCCATCTGAGAGACAGCCCAGGTATCGGTGCCGAAGCAAAGCTGATCCTGGAACTCGTTCATGAACCAACAGCCGAACTCCGGGTCGCGGCTGATCGCGTTGTAGCCGCTGCCGGCCGACAGGTCTCCGTAGACATTGGGATACCTGCGCATCAGCTCAACCACGCGGCCGCCTTCGGCCACCGGGCCCTTCGGGTATCCGGCCACTCGTCCTGGCCCACGTCCCCGCTCATGAATGCCCACCAGGGCTGCCAATGGCAGAGCCGGGTGAGCCCGGGGAACTGCCGGATGGCCTCCTCAAACCGGGGCAGGCCGAAGTCGTCTATCAGCCCGTAGTCGTCATGGTCACGAGTGGCGATATGGAACAGCACCGGCATCTCGCATTTCTCGGCGTGGTGGAACAGGTTGTGCACGCGCGGGTCGTCGAAGTACAGGTTGGGGGTCATCTCCCCGATGCCCTTGCAGCCCCTGTCCTTGTCCGAAGTTCCCTTACTAGGGAGCGATAGAACGGCTGCTGTGGTGCTCTGAGGCTGCCTGTGGCGTGTTTTTCCTGGCATCAGGATGTCGCGCTACTGGCTACATCACAAAGGCA
>JALGSS010000641.1 GCA_029821745.1 Candidatus Zipacnadia bacterium | reverse complement strand
GTCTTCGCCGGGCTCAATGCCCTCCAGCGTATCGAAGATCGCCTGCAGGTGGGAGGGCTTCGTCTGGGGCGGCATCTGCACGCGGACTTCGCGGTCGAACAGGATCAGTCCCGCGGCGTCTCGCTGGCGCGTCGCCAGGTATGCCAGCCCGGCGGCCAGATACGCCGCATAGTCGAGCTTGCGCACCGGCGAGCCGTAGTCCATCGAGCGGCTGATGTCCACCAGCAGGTGCACGTTCAGGTTCGTCTCGGCATCGAACTGCTTCACGAACAGCCGCTCGCGACGACCGTAGACCTTCCAGTCGATATGTCGGGTCTCGTCGCCGGGGTTGTACTCGCGGTGGTCGGCAAACTCAACGCTGGCGCCCCGGTACCGGCTGCGGTGTCTGCCCGAGAAGTGCCCTTCCACCATCGCACGGGCCCGCAGCTCCATCGAGCCGAGCTTCGTCAGGGCTTCCACCGTCAACGCGGTCCGGACCTCAGCCATAGTTCCACAATACCCACTTGCCGGCGTCAGTGCAGGAGAGACAGTTGCCATTCGCCAACCCCGGCAGCATTCATGGACCCGTGGGAGTGGGCTTGCCCGCGACGCCGCCGCTTTGCCGTCGTAGTCGCTAGCCCGCCGCAGGATCGCGGGGGTGGAAGGGGGGCCCGGGCGCGCCGGCTGACAACAACGACGCACCGGCACTGGGAGTGCCAGTGGCACCCTTCCATGCAGTTTCACAGGATGCCGCCTTTGCCTTTCCCTCCGGAAACCGCAAACATTGCGGGTGGGGCAAGCCGCCGGCCTGCCATGGTCAACGTTCATGGACCATTGTCGTTCCCCCCATTCCTCTCAGGAAGGGGCCGGGGGGTAGGTGCCTTTCGTGGCCGGTTGCTGTCGTTGTGCCGTCCTCTCACTCCCACTCGTGGCCTTGCTCGCGTGCCTGCAGTTCTCGCGCGTACTTGGTGATGGCCCGCTCCTGGGATCCCGTCTCGATGGAGCAGGGGCGCCGCTTGCGGACCTCGTCGACTGCGTCCAGAGGGGCCATCCCCGCCTTCACGAGGTGGCAGGCGATCATGGTTCCCGTCCGCCCACATCCGCCGAGGCAATGGACCGCAACGGGCCTTCCAGAGGCCAGGCAACGCTCAGTGACCGCGATGAACCGGTCGATTTGGTCGAGGCTGGGCGCCGTCAGATCCTCGACGGCAATGTGCACCGCCTCGAGCCCCACCGCTGCAGCAGCGGCCGTGGGGCCGGGCTTCTCCGAGAGGTTGACCACCAACCCAAAGCCGGCCTCACGCAGGAGTCGCAACTCGTCTTTGCTCGGAAGGGGCATGGCGGCGAGCCGGCCCTCGATGACCCAATCCGTGGACGCAGGCAGCAGGCTGTCCCGTCTCTGCATCGTCGGCACCCCGCATTGTTACGAAGCTCGAGTGTAGGCGATGTCTACTGTAGCCGTTGCTTTGCCTGTCGGACCGCTTCCCTTGCCAGGGCATCCGCGCGCTCATTGTTCTTGCGGGGAACATGCTCGAACACGACCCGGTCGAAGCCCTCCATCAGCCGCCGCAACTGCACGTGCAGTTGCATGAGGTTCTTGTTCTTGATCCGGTACTGGCCCCAGATCTGCTTGCACATCAACTCGCTGTCGGATCGCACCGTGACCTGGCGCGCCCCGATAGTCGAGGCATTCTCCAGGCCCGAGATCGCCCCCTGATACTCCGCGATGTTGTTGGTGGCCCTGCCGATGGGCACGCTGCCCTCGGCGACGATCTGGCCGTTCTCGTTGAGGATGACATAGCCGGCTCCCGCTGGTCCGGGATTGCCGCTGCACGCACCGTCGGTGTAGATCGTGACTGCAACAGGTTCTGCCATGAATTACTCCTGGTCTGAGTCGTCATCGAACTGCGACTCATCTGAGTCCGTGTCTTCGGTAGCCGGTGCGGAACTCGGGTACAAGGGTTGCTCGGCTTGAGGCTGCGCGGGCGGCTCGCCCGTATACATCGGCGGGGCTTGCTTGGCGGCGGGCTCCTCCTGGGGTTGGCTCCAGTCCCTGGGCGGCGCGAGCTCAGCGGGAGGCGGGTACGGCGGCCCGTCGGGGTTTGCGTAGAGCGGCTCCTGCTTGGCCACGGGTTCCGGGGTCGGGTATCCCAGCGCCTCCGCCATCATCATCAAGTCGAAGCCTTCCTTGCGGATGCGCAGATCGTAATACACCAGCACCATCGCGATCATCCAGATGGGCTGCAGGATGACCGAGACCACGGAGACGGCGATCTGGTAGACGACCTGCCACATCATCATCTTCTGCGGGTCGGCGGCACTGAGGAACATCCCGATGCTGAAGGGAGCCGTGATCCCGTACGTCGCCACCGACACCATCAGATACAGGATGGTCATGGCGGAAAATATCTGCCACCCGTATCCCTGGGACAGACCCCAACTCCGCTTCAGGCTGTCGGTGACCCCGCGACCCTCCAGGGCCACGATGATCGCCGGCGCGAACATGCAGCGGATCGCGAAGATGACCATCAACACGAAACCGACGAGGATCAACCCGAGGATCAGCACGGCGTAGGCGATGAGCCAGAACAGAATCGTCGTCGCCAGCACTCGCCACCAGTACTTCATTGCCCGCGAATACGCGCCCGAGATCGTGATCGGGCGTCCGAGATAGCGCTCCGAGACACCGATCGCCAGCGCAGCTTCTCCCAGCGGGTACAGCAGCATCGCGGCTACGAGCAGTACGACTAACCCGGCCACCAGGCCTATGGCTTGGCTGTCGGGCATCGACGATCCCGTCGGGAACGCTGACATGCTAAGGGCCGGGATCTGCACGAGCAAACCGAGCAGCAGGACGGGCACCTGAACGACGGCGGAGATGCCCAACAACGGTCCGAAATTGTGGCGGTACAGGCGGATGGACCCGTCGATGATATCCGCGACCGTCATCGGTCTGAGATCGAGTGGTTCGTGTGCCATGAACGTCCCCCCAACTGGACTCAAGTGTGAGCGTGCGATTGCCGATACAGCAATTGTCCCTCAACTCGGGCAATGGTCCGCGTAGGGAGTTCGTCGGTCGTCGATCGACACTACTCGACCCCGTACTGCATACACAAGGGAGCCCGCCATGCTGACCCTTCTCGTCGTCGCAGCCCTCTGGCTTCTCCTAGGCTTCTGCGGGCTCTGCGCGTGCGTTGTTGCCGGCCGCGCGGACGACGCCGCAGACAGGCTGGTTGATTCCCCAGTCGCCGAGCCCGAAATCCACCGCATAGCGAGCTAGCAGCCTATCCAGGCGACACGTCGCCGTCGTAGCCGTCGCCGTTGTGGCCGTCGCCGTTGTGGCCGTCGC
>JALGSS010000640.1 GCA_029821745.1 Candidatus Zipacnadia bacterium | reverse complement strand
ACATCCATCGGCACGGGCGGCTCGGGCATGGCGGCCGTGAAGCCGACGACGGTTTCCGTCGCCGGATCGATGACGCCATAGCCGATCCTGTTCGTGATCGGGGTTGTGAAGCCGAAGCCCGTAATGCCGGGCCACGCGGGATCCTTGCGGATGCCACGTTCCCTCAGCCTATCGGGCAGCGTGACATCAGGCGTCGCCTCATCGGCGAGAAGAACCTGCACGCCCTCCCGATACGGCTCGAAATCCATCTCCGCTGCGAAGGCGCAGATGCACAGACTGACAGCCACGACCAGCGACGCAATTCTCATCATCGGTCGTCCCCCTCTTGTTGGTGCTGCTCTCCCTCTGTCTCTCCCGCTTGGCCTTCCGGCGGCTTGTGCAAGTGCAATACCCCGTAATCATAGTCGCCTGTGGGGCGTCTCCCGTCATCCCCGACGCACGTGGCGGCGACGACCAGCGCATCGTCCGAGAGCCACCCGAAGCATTGGTCGATCTCCAGCATACTCGTAACGAGGAAGCCCTCGTCGGCTTCCACGTCCCAGCACCAGACCTGCAGAGACGTATCGTTTGACGGGTCGTCGTCCCATGTCCGGCGCTGCTGGAACAGAGCGCGCTTCCCGTCGGGGGCGCAACTGATGGGGGACCAGTAGGTCCCGATCTCCGCGAGGGCTTTGGGGAACGCCCACCGGACGGTGCCGTAGTCGTGGCGCCTAATCATCCCGTCGGGACCGAACACTCCCAAGCCGTAGCGCGATCCGGACTTGTGGAGAAACGATGCCACCCTCGCCCCGCGATCCACCGGGCTCAGAGCCGGGAGGAGCGGCCCGCCGCCATATGGCCACAACATCGCGTCGCCCTTCTCATCGCTGACGTCGGAGACTTCGCCTTCCTCGCTCACGTACATCAGCATCTTACGGGACAGCAGCTTGAGTCCGTCGCGTCGCGGGTCGGTGGCCCGCTCATCGAGCACGTAGAACCCTCCCGGCGGGGGTACCCACCACAGAGGGCGCGGGAAACCGCGCGACATGATGTGTCCGCCCAGGCGGAGCACTCGTGTGCTCTGCACTATACCCTCGGGCATCAGGTACTTCCGCGCGGTGCTGCAGTGCGCGCCAGGCACTGTGCCGCCGCGAGCGTACTGCGTGACCGGGTTGAAACCGATGAGTCGTCGGCCTGATGCGTCGCCGAGGAGAGCATAGAACATCTCGTCAGCCACGCGGCGCTCGACGCCCGTCCTGGGGTCGTAGGCTACCGTAGCCGAGTTCGCTGCCAGGAAGTTGTAGTGCCCTTCGGGAGGGGCATTCATGTCAAGCTCGTGGAAGTTCGAGACCCCCGTTACCCGCGAGTACACGAGCAGGTCGCCGCACCATGTCGCGCATTGCTCGAGAGGGCGACCTTCCACGGTATGCGAGTTGAAGAGCCGTTCGGCCAGACTGCCATCATCGCCGAGTTGCCACACCTCCACGTGCGGCTCGTCCCCGCCCTCACGCAGGGCTACCCACTCCCCGTTTGGGGAGAGCATTGGCTGGCAGTAGTGCATCGCAGATGCCTCGGGCCATTGCATGAAGCACCCCTGGGGCGCGTGGGTCGTGTCGATCGGTGCGTCGGAGCAACCGCATACGGCCAGACCGCTTAGAGCGATCGCCAGGAGCAGCGCTGCAGGAGTCTGGGGAGGCCGGGTTCGCTTAAGGTATGGGAATGGCCTTCGTGCAGCCCTGAACAAGATCTGTCACCTGCCTTCCTCCGGTGGGGGGGAGGTCCTTCGCCTCGGCGTCCATTCCGCGAACGACGCGCTGGAAGTAGAACTGAGTGCTGCCGCCGCCATCCAGCATGGAGGCGTCAGTGAGACCTTGCACGTCGATGTGGTACGTGTCCCGAAGATGCCCTGCCAGGTATTCCGTCAGGAACTTCCTAGTGTCGTCCCACGTCCAGCCGGGGTTGGGGCATGCTACACACAGGAAGTAGGCGCGCGCTTTACTCCCCGTGCCGAAGCAGCACAGCGTTCGCTGCCGGTCTATGCTGTGGTCTGGCCACTGGATGTCCCCCCCGTGGTTCGCGTCAGGATGGAGCAGATCCCCTGTGTGGCTGCGACCGTACTTGAACCGTATCTTGATCGTGGGCCAGACCCTAGCCTCCTTCTCCTCCTCGTATGTCTTCATGCGTGCCACATGGGCGCACCGCCCGGTGCGGTCCATCCCGAAACAGTCGCGCTGAGGTAAGATTGGGTTCTCGGGCCACGTGCCATCGCCGACGCCGACGGCGCCGACGATCTCGCCTCCCGTCAAGTTGAACAGGCCGCCGTTCACGGCAAATGAGGCGTGGCCTTCCGATCCTGGTGCCTCAAGGGCGCGGATCACGTAGGGCTTCACCAGGCTGCGGTCGAGTTTGTCGGGCTCGATCTCGCGGCAGTACCGCGTCTGCCGGTACGTGGAACTCGTCTGCGCGATTGCGCCCTGCCACTGCGCGCCAGCATAGGTACCCGTGATGTACCGGATTCTCCACGCTGTCTCATCAGCCATGTTTGCCGCCAGCATCCTCGGGCGATCATGGGTGCGCCTTCCGGGGTCGTGAGCGCCACACTCGTCAGCGCCGGTCCAGATGAGGCGCCATTCGCCCTCGCGGTCGTCTGGCCCGAACCTGTAAACATTGATCCCGTCCGGTTCGCCGTCTCCGTCCTCATCGGTTCCTTCGTGCCTCTGGCCCACTTCGGTCGCGGCCGCTATGGACGCCCTCTCGCTCAGGTCTGGCCCGACCACGACGATGCCCGCCTCGTGTGCGTCGCGCAACCCTTGATCGTTCAACCAGTAGCTTGCCCGTATCTCAGGAAGGGTCCCTCCGGGGTCCACGAGCCACCACTCGTGACCGGGTTCACCGTCGCCGCCGGTCTCCGGCACCCACAAGCAGTAGTCCTCCTTCAGGCCGTAGCGGTCGATCTGGACGCCAGCCTTGTACTTGATGACCACCACGTCGAAGGTGTACGTGCCCCACTCGTGCACATCCGCGTCCAGATGGCCGGGCGTGCCCGCGTCGGCCATCTCGATGCTCACTGGCGTGCTCGTGCTGATATCCGTGTCGACGGTTTTGGTCGCCGCCCAGAACTGATTGCCGTCCCACGTCCGAGAGCCGCTGGTGCTGCGGTAGTACACCACGCACTCATACGAGTCGCCTGGAACAGCGTCCTGTATCGTGAACTCGATCTTTGGCGCGGACAGCGGCGGGATGTCACCGCTTGCCCCACACCTCCACCTCGGCCAAGACCAGGTACTGCCCCTCGTCTCGCGGTCCGAAACTGAGCCTCACGTAACGGTAGCTGCCCTTCAGTCCGGCGATGGT
>JALGSS010000639.1 GCA_029821745.1 Candidatus Zipacnadia bacterium | reverse complement strand
CCTGACTTCGACGCCTCCGCGTGGGACGAAGTTACCCTCCCAACGGACGTGGACATCGTGTACGGAGAGCACGCGGTGGCTGCGAACGCCGTCGCGGTGTTCCGGACGGAGTTCGGACTGACACGGGCTCAGCTCCAGGCTGGAATCGGGATGCTGAATCTCGGGCGCATCGACGACCATGGGTGGGTGTATGTGAACGGGGCCGAAGTCGGGCGCACCGAAGACTGGGCACGCACCCACAGCTTCGATGTCTCTGAACACCTGCGCGAGGGGAGGAATGTCCTCGCCGTCATCGTGCAGAACATCGGCGGACCGGGCGGGCTGTCCGCCGGCGCAACGCTCTCCGGGACCGTTGACGGCTACCGCCGCGAACTTGACCTGGGCACAGCCATCGCGACGGTCACTTACGTGGCCGACGGCGTTCGCTACACCCGCGAGGCATTCATCAGCACGCCGGATCAGGCGATGGTCATGCGCATCACCGCCGACCACCCGGGGAAGGTGAGCTTCGCGGCGAATCTGAGCCGCCAGGAATGCGCGACCGTCACCACGGCGGACGGGGACGACACCCTGATCATGCGGGGGCAGGTCTATGACAGCAAGGGCCTCCAGTACATGGCCCGGCTGCGGGTTCTCCCCGAGGGTGGTTCAGTGCGCGCCGACGGCAACTCGCTGCGCGTGGAGGGCGCCGACGCTGCCGTGCTGCTGGTGACCGCCGCGACGGACTACGCGGGGCTGCTGACGCGATCGACCGGCTACCGGGGACGCCCGTACGAGAGCCTGACCGCCGATCAGTTGCAGGCAGCCGCAGGCAAGGCCTACGACGACCTGCGCCGCGATCATATTGCCGACTACCAAAGCCTCTTCAACCGCGTCTCGCTGGACCTGGGCTCGACGCCCGCTGCTGATCTGCCGACGGACCAGCGCCTGCAGGCCGTGCGCGAGGGCGGCCTGGACCCGGCCCTGCAGACCCTCTACTTCCAGTTCGGGCGGTACCTGTTGATCTGCAGTTCTCGGCCCGGAGACCTGCCCGCGAACCTGCAGGGCGTGTGGGCCGAGGGCCTGCAGACCCCGTGGAATGGCGATTACCACCTCGACATTAACGTGCAGATGAACTACTGGCACGCGGAGACCACCAACCTGTCCGAGTGCCATCTGCCCTTGTTTGACCTGATCGATTCCCTGCGCGAGCCCGGACGCAAAACCGCGAAAGCCTACTACGACGCCGACGGCTGGGTGGCCCACGTCATCACGAATACGTGGGGCTTCACCGCACCCGGCGAGCACGCAAGCTGGGGCGCAACCACCAACGGTGGCGCGTGGATGTGCCGGCACCTGTGGGAGCATTATGCCTTCACCGGTGACCGCGAGTTCCTCGAGTACGCGTACCCGATCATGAAAGCCTGGATTTCCTGGTTGAGGAGCCGACTCACGGGTGGCTTGTTACGAGCCCGTCGAACTCGCCGGAGAATGCCTTCCGGATGGCGAATGGACGGGTCGCCCACGTGTGCATGGGACCGTCGATGGACCAGCAGATCCTACGGGACCTGTTCGGCAACTGCATCCAGGCTGCCGAAATCCTCGGCATCGATGAAGACTTCCGGGCCCAGCTTGCACAGACGAAGGCACGACTGGCACCGGACCAGATCGGCAAGGACGGGCAGCTTCAGGAGTGGCTGGAGGATTACGAGGAGCCGGAGCCGGGCCACCGACACATGTCCCACCTGTTCGCCCTGCATCCCGCGGACGAGATTACCGTGCGAGGGACGCCGAAGCTGGCCCAGGCCGCCCGCAAGTCTCTGGAGCGCCGCCTGGCGCATGGAGGCGGATACACGGGGTGGAGTCGCGCATGGGTCATCAACTTCTGGGCGCGGCTGGAGGACGGAGAGCAGGCCCACGAGGGCATCCAGGCGTTGCTTGCCCGGTCCACGCTCCCGAATCTGTTCGACACGCATCCGCCCTTCCAGATCGACGGGAATTTTGGCGCAACGGCGGGGATGGCCGAGATGCTCCTGCAGAGCCACGCTGGGGAACTGCGGCTGCTTCCCGCTCTGCCGACAGCGTGGGCGGAGGGCAGCGTCACCGGCTTGCGGGCGCGCGGAGGGTTCGAGGTGGATATCACCTGGACCGGCGGCGCGCTGAAGAGCGCTACGATCTCCTCGCTGCTTGGGAATCCGTGCACCCTTTACACGGACGGACCTGTGACGGTCACGAGCGACGGCGCCCCGGTGCCCTTGGAGCAGACTGGGGCGCACGAGGTTCGCTTTGACGCCGCTCAAGGCGTTGTGTATACGGTCGAGGCAAATTGAGACGAGACGCAGCGGCATCGCGTCGACGGGTCCACCCCGGACGCTCGTCTTGATATGCACTGGCCGTATGTCGTCGTAGCCGCAGGTCTTCAGCCTGCGGGGTGTTGACGTGAGCCGTGAGGAGCGCCGTGTGGCACTGGTTACCACGCAGTGGAACCAGTGTGTATGGATGGCGTGTCCAGCACACCACCGATAGGGCCGGTGGTGTGCCACACGTTCGTGTCACTTCGCGAGCCACACAATCGGCGGACAGCACTGGCCGAACCGTAGGAGCGCACTCTGTGCGCGACCGCCGTTGCTCCGCGCTCAGGACCTCAATACCCTCAGGGAGGCGTCACTCATGGACCCTTCGCTCCCGCGACTTCTTGTGACCGGAACGGTCCTCTTGGTCTTCGTCTCCCTGGGGGAAGGCCAGACTATGCGCGCCGACTATGGCTTCGCGCCTCGGACCGTCGAGCCCGAGGCCATCGGCCTCGCGGCAGATGAGGTCTACATCGCCAAATTCTCGTCAATCTCCGAGTACAAGCAGGGCGAGCACCCTTACGACGAGTATGTCCTGAAGCTGGCGATCCAGGGGCTCGTGAATCGCGACGGTCCCCGCTTGTGGCTGGACTTCACCGAGTACGGCTGGCCGCACGGGGAGCAGACCTGGCGCACTTACTATGCGGACACTCGCGGGCAGCGGTTCAGGGAACTGACAGGTGGCCTGGACGCTCTCGTCCGCATGGCCGCACCGGCGGTCAACGGGATCATCCTGTATGACATGGAGCCCGCCGACCGGCTGTTCCTGGCGCTCAATTTGGCGAATCTGAATGCCTGCCTGCCCGTCAGCAGGCGCCTCTATGACGCCCACCGGGAGGCCTTCGCTGGGCTGCCGGTGGTCCTCGGCCCGGAGGCGATGCCGGAATCGTCCGAGGCCATCTGGGACTGGCTCATCGAGAATGCTCTGCCACTCACGGATCGCACTCGTGCTCACAGCGCCGGGGCGACTCTCGGCGGCCGGGTCATCGGCGGCACGTGGGCCCATTACATCCACGGCCTCGACCTGCCTTTCCGGCAGCGAGACTTCATCTTCAACCTGTCGCCCTGTCCAGCGCCCCGGGAGCACGCGAACTACATGGTCACCGGCAGCGCGGCGGAATCCGCGCTGTTCGACCGCGTGATGCGGGCCCTTAAGCCACCCGCGGCGATCTTCGGTTGGTGTGAGCCGGAAGAGGTCTTCGTCGAGCGCCTGGCGCAGTTCGGGCACTACCTGGACAATACGGCCGCGGGGACGAACCTGTCCTTCCACATCGGCGTGCCGCCGCTCTCGCCGCCGCCCTATACCCAGGATGACACGCCACGCATCGACAAGCCAAAGCGGAAGTGCTACCTGGCCTTTGTTTCAAACGAGGGCGACACCACGCCGGCGCTGGTGCACCTGTTCTACCGGGGTTGGCTCTCGCCGGGACGCGGAAAGGTCCCGATCAACTGGGCGATCAACCCGGACCTCGCCGCGCGCTTCCCGTCATTGGTCGAGTACCTGTTCCGCACACGCACGCCCAATGACCGATTCGTGTTCGCTCCGTCGGGAGCGGGCTATACGTCCCCCCGGAACCAGGCGCAGCTTGACGCGTTCCTCGAGCACACGGCCCGGCGGCTGGAAGTCGTGCGCCTGCGCGAAGGCGAGCTCTGGTACCCCGAGCGCGAAGCCCTCACCCGCTATGCCGAGCTGATTCCAGGTCTGCGCGGGCTTGTGATTCAGGCCCACGGAGCGCAGCAGGAGGGCGCGCTGTTCTCAGTCGGCGAGAACGCTCTGCCGGTGATCCGGCACCGCTGGGCCTGCTCGTACTGGATGACCAAGGGCGACCTATGCCGGGTGAAGGACGGCGCGATGCGGATCGACATCGAGGGCTTCAAGGCCTTCCTCGACGGCATCTACGAGAGCGGAGACCTGCCGCGATTCGTGACCTTCTACGGGATGCAGGAGAATCTGCCGGAGGAACTGGCGAAGCTGGACGCGGCCCTGGACCACAGCCGGTTCGAGATCATCGACTACGGGACGCTGTTTCATCTCGCCGCCCAGGTCCACCCACCAACCCTCCCGCCGCAGGCCCCGGCGAAGGCGAAGTGCACCTGGTCGCCGCAGCTCCTGGGCGATGCGGGCGCATGGGACCGCAGCAATGACGCCCGCGTTGATGCGGCCGATGGTGGGTTGAGAGTCGAGGTGGCGCAGGGCAAGACATGGGCGGTGGCGGTGCTTCGGGACGTGCAGATTCCCCAGGATGCGACTCACCTTGATGTGCGAGTGGGGCAGTTGAGTGAGGGCGCCCACTGGGTCGTGAAGCTCTCGGGGGACCTCGATGGCTTCGGCCTGTGGGATGACGATGTGCCCTTCGGACAGTCGCCATACATCGGCGAGACGACCGCAGGCCTGAGTCACCGCGT
>JALGSS010000638.1 GCA_029821745.1 Candidatus Zipacnadia bacterium | reverse complement strand
CTGGCGCAGTAGGCGTAGATCTCAGAGCACCACCAGTCGTAGTCGTTGCCGCAGTACCGAGAACCGTTGACGCGCTGGTATCCCAGGATGCCGATTTTGCCCTCTTCGGAGTCGTAGAACTGCAATATCGCCTTGTGGACCATCTTAGTGCGGACCTTGCTCTTCTCTTTGGTGCCGTCTGTGGTATCGAAGTACCAGTCGGTGGGGTCTCCCACTGCCTCGTAGTAGGTGCGCGTGCCGAGCCGGGTAATCCGGCGCCACGGTGAGGTCAAGTCGCCTCGCCAGGGAGCGACTTCCGGCTGGTCGGCGGCTGTCCGGCGCACCGTGGGCTGAGTGGTGGTCGTCCGCGGAGCCGGGGCTGCAGCCGTCGCGGTGGCTGTGCTGCCTCGCTTGGGGGGCGTCCGTCGCGTGGTGCGAGGCGTGGGCGCCGGCGTCGAGGTTGTCTCGGGATCCCGGTCCGGGTACGGGAAGATCACGCGGCCCCGTGATTCCAGTTCCGGTTCGCGGATCATGACCACCGGCTCAATCTGCACGACCTCGCGGTTCGTCAGCGGATCAACCAGTACCGCGACCGCCGGCGTTGCCTTCGTGAACTGCTTCTTCACATAGAACTGCACCCGCGCCATGTAGACGGTCGTCTCGCTCAGGCCGTCCAAGGTGAGCGTGCAGTAATATCGCCCCGTGTCCGACACCGTCAGCGTGACCTTCTTCTTCCCCGTGTGGTACCGGGTCCACGGGTCCGAGAGCTTCGCGTATTCGATATTCGCGTACAGGTCGTTGCGGTTATCGACCGTGTCCTGATCGTTGATCTTCAGCCGGATGTTGAAGCTGCTTGTGGTGATTTCGTTGGTGTAGGGGTCGTAGCGTATCTGTGGCTCGTCCGTGAGGCCGTTGCAGTTGTCGTCCTTGCTGTTGAACTGCTTCTCGAGTTTGCGGGGGTGGCATGACGGGTCAGTATCCGGGTCATCGTTCTTGCCCGGAACGTAGCCCTCCGGGCACGTGAGACGCTCTTCGCGGGGTAGCTGTACGGTATGCGAGCTTGAGCCGTCCGCGTATCCGTCGTTGTCCTGATCGTCTGAAGCGAGGTAGCAGTTCAGATTGTAGGTCTCCGTCGACATCACCGGAACGGTCAGCGCGCCAAGCAACACCAACAGGCACGCCAGGACTGCCAAGTTCCTCCACATCATACGACCCCCTTCCAGTTATTGGCCGGTGCAGGGCACCGGGGTACGCATTGCGTTTCGTCGCTTCCTGTCCGACACTCCGTGTGGCTTACGAACGGGGCCATGAGCGGGCCCAGTTGTATCCAAGATTCGGCACACAGCCCCGCTCTCCTTGTCTCAGACGGAATCGGGGCCAATAAAGATCAGTCTGGCGTGCTCGCGGATAGTGGGAGGGCCTGTCGGTACAGGAGGAAGCTACTTGATACGCGGCAGAACCGAATCGCGCCCGGTCACTGGAGAATCTCGGCCATCGGTGGGACTTTGCCTTCGCGCTGCACCGCGACGTGCTTGGGCTCATAGCAACCGTAGAAGGGCACGTTCAGATCGATCCACAGTGACAGCCGGTATAGGTCCTCCGTCGGCAGCTTGACCTCGTGATGTCCCTCCCGCAGCATGGCTATCAGCTTGCTGTGCCGCGCTCCGAGCTTCCCGGGTGTGCTCTCAGGGACCCACTCGCCCCCATTGATGCTGTCGAACCACGGCACGAGGCTCTTCCGGGCAAGGGTCTCGTAGGACCGCGTGAAGGGTGACTTGTCGGAGGCGAACTCCCCGGTGAGAAGGGCCTTCTTCGCCACGCCGGCCGGGCTGTGGCAGCGGATGCAGTGGCGATCCAGAACCGGCTGCACCAAGCGCATGTATGAGAACGGTAGCGCACCGTCGGGCGCCGGGGCGGCAATGGAAGGGCGTCGCATGCTCGCCAACGGTCGCGCAACGGCGGGGGTAGTCTGGCGGGCCTCATGGCACCCTATACACGAACGCGTCTCTCCGGGCTGAAGATAGGTGATGCTCCGCATGGTCTGCACCGCCATGCGGTTCTCATCGAGGGTCTGGAAATAGAGCGGGAGCCCTGCGGGGGCCTCGAAGTAAGCGGAACCGTCGGCCTCGACCGGCACCTCGCCGATGACTTGGCGGGCCGCGATCTGCCGGGCGACGCTCATCTTGGGACGGTCCGCAGCGTACGTTGTCTTGGGCAGCATCTGAACGATGCGCAGGCCGGTGATCTTCACCGCCGGCAGTGGCTGGGCGCTGTCGCGCGTGTTGAGCACGAGGAAACGCCCTCTGGGCGATCCGTTGCCCGACGGCACGGGGTAGGATGCCGGGCGCACGCGTGGCTTGACCGGAACCGCCCCCTGACAGGGCATCTTCGGGTCGCGATACAGCAGCGTGCGGTTCCCGAAGCGGTCAGCCAGGTAGAGACCGAGCGGAAGCTGATGGCTCGCGGTTCGCGTGTTCCAGGCCGGGCTGTAGGCGACGAGGAAAGTGTCCTCGCTCAACGGGTATGGCGTCGTGTAGGCGGCGTAGGGATAGCCCTCGGCCTCCGGGAACGCCACTTCGGGAGTCAGGCGCACGAGGGGGCTCTGGCCGTCGAAGGCCCGGAGCGGATCGATCAGGATCACCGACCCCTGGGCATACCCGTGGTGCGCGCCGGCGAGAGCCATCACCTTCGACGACGCGGGGACTGGCCGGGCCTGCCAGATGCCCCAGGGCTTGCGGTCGTAGTTGTAGTTCCCGTAGACGGCCATGGGGGCTGTGCCGTCGGGCCGACACGCCCAGAGGCTGTGGGCGATATTCGTGTGGCGATCCACGTAGTCCCACCGCGTGTAGAGCAGCGATCCGTCGTGGGCTACGGAGGGCTGCCACTCGTGAGTCTCGTGGCATGAGAGCCGAGTGAGAGCGCTTCCGTCGGGCTTCATGCGGTGGAGCGTGTATGTGGGCACAGGCCGGCCACTGCAGCGTGTCTCGCCGCCTCGGCGGGTCGACACAAACACGATGTCCCCATCGGGCAGCCAGCACGGGTGCAGATCGTCCCACCGGCCCCGCGTGAGTTGCGTCAACCCGGTACCGTCGATGTTGATCACGTAGACGTGGTAGGCCAGCTTCTCGGTGCCTTCCCACCGGGGTCGTCGGCTCGCATCGCCCTGAGCGTACGAGAAGACGATGCGCCCGGCGTCATAGGACAGGTCGGGTCCGAGGAAGCTGCCAAGGGGCAGCTTGTCGCCGATGAGGTCGCGCAGCCGGGGCTCCGTCTTGAGACCTTCGAGGATGAACAGGCCGCCGCCCGGTCGGGCCAGGCTGCCAAAGTACTGGTCGCACATGTGGGCCAGGGCCCC
>JALGSS010000637.1 GCA_029821745.1 Candidatus Zipacnadia bacterium | reverse complement strand
AGGCACGTGTACAATGAGAGCGTGACCATGGATTACTCTAAAGCAACGCATGCGCGCCCGGGACGGTGGCTCTGCAGGCCGGCAGGGCCCATTGTCCTGGCTATCGCTCTCGCTTTCGCCGGCCCTCTGGCGGCACAGGATGTCCGGAATTCGGGCGATGCCGACAGCACGTCGACGGCGTCAAGACCCGCGAAACCCGACAAGTCCAAGCCTGGGGGAGCCGACAAGCCCAAGCACGGTCGCGAGGCGAAGAAGCCTGCGCGTGAGGACCGTACTCCGTCCAAGCCCCCCGCATCTGAACGCCCGGCCAAGCCGGGAAGGACGGACGCGGAAGAGCGCACCATCGAGACCTCGACCGACGCCGTCGTTGATGAAGCGGCGCCCGGTCCGGCCGAGGAGACCGCCGACGCGCTCCCGCCCGATGTCACGGGTGCCGAGGAAGCCGAACCAGAGGGGTTGGCCGAGCTCAGCGCCGACCAACCGGAGGCGCCAGAGGGCGCTGCCGAGGAGGAGACGCCGGACGAGGCCGCCCGGCCGTCGCCCCCCTCAAGAGGCGCTCGGAGACCCATAGTCACCACTGGTTCCAAGGCCACACCCAGCGTGCCCTCCGTCGTCTCCAGAGACACTGAGAGGAGCCGAAACGCGTCAGTCAGGCGCTCACTTCGGGCCATCGGTGAGACCGGCGAAGAGGGCCCCAGAACTCAGGACGAACGGCTGGCCGCCGCGCACACCCTCATCAACAACGCCCGGATGCAGTTGGCGACGCTGAGGACCGAGCTATCGCGGACCGAAGACGAGCGGGACACGGTCATCCGTCACGGCAAGGAGCTGCGCAGCCAGGTTTCGCGCCTGCCGAGCATGATGCGTCGGGGACGTCTTCCGCTGATCTACGCTGTCAACGCCCGGACTCGCGCGGAAGAGACCGTCGCCGAGATGAACGATATCTTCGACCGGTCGATGACGCGCCGGTCCGAGCTCTCCGAGGCCCTCGCCGAGTACGCCGAAGATGCCCGGGCTCTCCAGACGTTCTCCCGCGACCTGCGGGCCCAGGCACTGTCCAAGTCCCTCGCGAGCGCCCGGCAGGTCCTGCAAGATAGGCGTGACACAGTCGAAAAGCTCGTCGCTGTCCTCGACGAAATCATCGCCGAGGCCGTCAGCGTGAGCGAAACCAGCGCCCGGGTCTCGATCGAACTCACCACCACCATCCGCGCAACGCGTTCCCGGCGACTTCTGACGCGCACCGCCGAGCCGCTGAACACGGAAGCCTTCATCCTGATCGCCGATGAACTCAGCGGACTTCGGGAGCGCTCCGCCCAGGGCGTCGTGGCCGTCAGCGAGGGCGTGCGCAGCGCCAGGAAGCTGCCGGCAACTCTCACCAGCGTCCTGTTGCTCGCACTCTTCGCGGTGCTCTGGTACGCGGCGTCTCAGCTCACGGCACGGCTGTCGCAGTCGGTCGAGAAGGCCATGAGTGCCACTTCGCGGGCCACGCGCGCGGTCAGCCTGCTCGTCCCGGCCGGTCGGGCGCTCCTGCTCATGGCCCTCGTTTCGGGCCTCGTGCGCGCCTGGGGTCTCCCCGAGGCGTGGTCTGCCTCGGCGGTCATGGTCCTGGCTTTCTGGGTCGCCTACTACCTTCTCACATACACGCTCCGCGAGCTTCTCGCGCCGAAACAGCCGCAGTTCCGGATACTCAAAGTGCGTGACGAAGTCGCCGTCAACCTGTACGCCGTCGTCAGTTCGCTGGCGCTCTATACGGCCATCCTCTCGCCCGTCATCTTCCTGCTCAACGGTCTGGACCAGCGGCCCACCGAGACCGTCCGCGCCCTGCAGATCATCTACGGCATGGGGGTCCTGCTGATCGGCGTGTGGATGACGCGGCGGTCCGGGGGATTGATGGCTCTCCTACCGGAGCCAAGTACCCGGCAGAGGACGGCCATCCAGCAGACGGGCCGCCTCGTCGTCCCGCTCTGTGCCCTGGGAATCCTGGGGGCTGTGGTTGCCGCGGCAGGCGGCTACTCCAACCTTTCGGCGTATCTGAACCGCAGTCTCAGCCTGGAGATCCTGCTGCTCATCGGCGCGGTGTTCATCTTCAACCTGGTCCTGCGGGATCAGACAGAGCGGGCCGGGGCAGCCTGGCGCAGGTACGCGCTGTGGGCATTCTGGCTTGTCGTCGGACTGCTTCAGCTCCCGATCTGGCGCATTCAGCCCTTCCACGCGACCTATCTCGTCGATCTGCTCAATGCCCCGATCATCCAGATCGCCGACCGCTCGGTGAGTGGTTTCAGCATCGGCAAGGGCCTGCTGGTGGTCCTGGCCTGCTACGGGCTCGCGCGGCTCGCCCGCTCTCGGCTCTACAACTGGGCGTACCTCACCGACCGCTTCCAGTCGGGGGTCGCATATGCCCTGTCTAGTCTCGCCTTCTACACGATCCTCGCGGCGGGAATGCTCTGGGGGATCCTCGCCTCCGGCTTTGAGCTCTCAGTCCTGACCGTGTTCGCGGGGATGGCCGGCATCGGTCTCGGGTTCGGCCTGCAGGATGTGGTCAAGAACTTCATCAGCGGGCTGATTTTGCTCGTCGAGCGACCCGTGGCAGTTGGCGACTTCGTCGAGATCGGCGACCTGCGCGGGTACATCACCGCCATCAACCTGCGCAGCACCACCATCCGCAGCCGCGAGAATAACGTTGTTCTCGTGCCCAACTCGGACTTGGCCTCCACCCGCGTTACCAACCTCACCCTCAGCGACGCCCGCGTGCGCCTCAACGTGGATGTGGGCGTCTCATACAGCAGCGATCTGGACCGCGTGCGCGAGATCATCCTGGAGTGTACATCGGCCAATCCGCAGGTCCTCGACGATCCTGAGCCCAGGGTTCTGCTGATGAATTTCGGGGATAGCTCCGTCGACTTCACCCTCTGGGCCTGGGTCCGGGATGCGGACATGGCCCTCGTCATCGCGCCCGAGTTGCGCCAGCAGATATGGGACGCGTTCCTCGAGCACGACATCGAGATTCCCTTCCCGCAACAGGACCTGCACATCCGCTCGTCCGACATATCCCTGCCCTACGCCGGTGAGCAGTTGGATGACACTGCGCTACCCGCGCCGCAGGACGACGATCAAGCCGGCAAGGAGAGCCACGATGCGTAACCACTGCCTGCTACTGCTAACGCTGATGGCCACGATTGCATGCGCTGACACGCCGCCGGTCGCGGAGTTCAGCTTCGATGAGGGCCAGGGCCGCATCGCCGCGGACAGCTCTCCCTTCGCCCACCAGGGCCGCGTTCGCAACGCTCTTTGGGCCGACGGCAAAGCCGGCAAGGCCCTGACATTCACCGACAGCGCATCAGGGGTCCGCGTCGGGCGCCGTCCCCAACTGAATCTTGGGACCCAGATAGCCATCGAGGCCTGGATCTACCCCACGGTCGCTGACGAGACCTCGCGGATCATCGTGGCGAAGAACGACGAGTACCTGCTGAGGATCGACAAGCAGCCCGAGGGGGGACACATCTCCTTCTTTGTGCATGTCGGCAGCCCCGCCGTCACCTGGGAGCCCCGCGCGTCCAGCAAGGAGCCTCCGTCCCTGAACCAGTGGCACCACGTCGTCGCCATGTGGGACGGGGCGATGATCCGCCTTTACCTGGACGGGGAGCTTCAGTCCGAGC
>JALGSS010000039.1 GCA_029821745.1 Candidatus Zipacnadia bacterium | reverse complement strand
CGCGCGTCGGCGCACTCGTCCCGATCAATCGCTCGTCTGGGTCCGCTAACTGACACTATGCTTCAGATCGCCTGGATCATCCCAATTCTGCCCTTCATCGCCTGCGCGGTGCTGATCTTCTTCGGCAGCGCTTTGACGCGGCGCATGGGCGAGAAAGTCGGCTGGATTGGCGTCGCCGGCATCGCCGCCACCATCCCGATCTCCCTCGGCTGCCTGGCTGAGCTCATCATCAACCCGATGCCGGTCGATCGATCGGTGCCCTGGGCGGCCGTGGGCGAGTTCGCGATCCACGTGGGGTACATGGTCGACCCGCTGACCGCCGTCATGATCTGCATGGTCAGCATCGTCGCCACGTGCATCCAGATCTACAGCATTGGCTACATGCATGGCGACCCGCGCTTCTCCCGCTTCTTCGCGTATCTGTCCCTGTTCTGCGGGTCGATGTTCCTGATCTGCATCGCCGACAACTTCCTCATGCTCTACGCGGGGTGGGAGCTGGTCGGACTCTGCTCCTATCTGCTGATCGGCTTCTGGTTTGAGCGCCAGAGCGCCTCCAATGCCGCCAAGAAAGCGTTCATCACCACCCGCGTGGGGGATGTCGGCTTCGCTATCGGCATACTGATCCTGTTCTTCCATGTACCGAGCCTGCTGTTCGCGGATGCTTTCGGAGCCGTTGAGAGTGGGCAGATTCCGGCGTGGATCGCGGGTATCGCGGCGCTGTGCCTGTTCTGCGGCGCCATCGGCAAGAGCGCACAGTTCCCGCTGCACGTCTGGCTTCCGGACGCGATGGAGGGCCCGACGCCGGTCAGCGCTCTGATCCACGCGGCCACCATGGTCGCCGCCGGTGTTTTCATGGTCGCGCGTCTGTTCCCGCTCTTCTACACCTCCCTCGGGGCCGCAGTGCTCTTCGGCGCACCTGCCTTGACGGTGGTTGCAGTGATCGGGTTGATCACGGCGCTGATGGCCGCAGTGATCGGCGTGGTCCAGAACGACATCAAGCGGATTCTGGCCTACTCGACCATCTCGCAGCTTGGCTACATGACGGCGGCGCTGGGCCTGGGCGTCGTGGGTTTCACGGCGGGCGTGTTCCACCTGATCACCCACGCTTTCTTCAAGTCCCTCCTTTTCCTGGGCTCCGGCAGCGTCATTCACGGCTGCCACGACGAGCAGGATGTGCGGAAGATGGGCGGGCTGGCGAAGAAGATGCCCGTCACATATTTGACTTTCTGGGCGGGTACGCTGGCGCTTGCCGGGTTCCCACTGTTCGCCGGGTTCTTCTCCAAGGACGAGATCATGCTGGCGGCGTGGGAGACCGCCGCCCACAGCGGCGGCACCTGGGTATTCTTCTGGGGCCTTGAACTCGGCGCGTTCCTGACGGCCTTCTACATGGGGCGCCTGTGCTTCTTGACCTTCAGTGGCGAGCCGCGACAGGCCGCTGTGACCGCTCACGAGAGCCCGAAGCTCATGACCGTTCCGCTGGTGATCCTCGCAGTGTTCGCGGTGCTGCTGGGTTGGGTCGGGACTCCGTGGGTCGCTGGGAACTTGTTCCACCAGTTCGTCCATTTCGTGCCCAATGGCCACGCGGCAGCGCCCGAGATCGCGCACGGAGGCGGGACCAATTGGGCAGTGGTCGGCGTCTCCACACTCATGGCGGTCGGGGGCCTGCTTCTCGCAGCCGTCATGTACCTGTGGAAGCTGGTCTCGCCGGATCTGATCAAGCGGCCGCTCTATCCGCTCTACTTGCTGGCGAAGAACAAGTTCTACTTCGACGAAATCTACACCGCCGTGCCCGTCGGTCTCACTCTCGGGCTGGCGTGGGGATGCCGGCTCGTCGACACCTACATCGTCGACGGCATCGTCAACGCCGTGGGCTGGGCCACGCGCTGGCTGCTTGGCTTCGGCTCCGGCTTGTTCGACATGATCGTCGTCGACGGGTTCGTGAACCTGACCGGCTACATCAACAAGTGGACGGGGGAGCTCCTCAGCCGCCTTCAGGTGGGGCGCGTTCAGGAGTACGTATCGGGCTTCGTGATGTTCGCGTGCGGAATCGCCGCCGTCTTGTTCGTCGCCCTGTTCGTGCTGAATACCGAGGCCATCATGTCAATCATCCGCCGACTCTTGGGTGGTTAGTCGTTCTGGCCGTGTCGGCTGCTCGTAACCGTTGCCCGTGTAGACACTGAATCCGGAGGCCGTGCCTCATGCCACACATCCTCAGCGTGCTGATCTTCCTGCCGCTCGTCGGCATGGTATTGATCATGCTGTTGAACAAGGAGCGCCACCTCGCCATCCGGTGGACGGCGACGGTGTTCGCCGCGCTCACCTTCGTGGTCTCGCTGGTAGCCCTGGGCCTGTTCTCATCAAGGGCCGCGGGGATGCAGCTCGAGGTCAGCGTCCCGTGGATTCAGGCGATCAATGTCAGCTACCACCTGGGCGTGGACGGCCTGTCCATGCCGCTGATCATCCTCACCACTCTCCTGACCCTTCTCTGTGTCATCTACTCGTGGCGCATCGACGACCGCGTCAAGGAGTACATGGCCTTCTTCATGCTGCTCGAGACCGGAATGCTCGGCGTGTTCTGCGCCCTGGATTTCTTCCTCTTCTACGTGTTCTGGGAAGTCAGTCTTGTCCCGATGTACTTCCTGATCGGCATCTGGGGCGGCCCGCGCCGCCAGTACGCCGCCATCAAATTCTTCCTCTACACACTCGTGGGCAGCCTCGCGATGTTGCTGGCGATTCTCGTGCTCTACTTCTTCGCCGAGCCGCACACCTTCGACATGGTCGAGCTGGCCAGGCAGATGCCCATGGCAACCGCCGGCGGCATCTGGGCCGCGCTGGTATTCTGGGGGTTGTTCCTGGGCTTCGCCATCAAGGTCCCTCTCTTCCCCTTCCACACGTGGTTGCCGGACGCTCACGTCGAAGCGCCGACCGCGGGCAGCGTCATCCTGGCCGGCGTGCTGCTGAAGATGGGGACCTACGGGTTCATCCGGATCAGTTTGCCCATTGTGCCCCATGAGTGTCAGCGGTTCGCCATGTACATCGCCGTGCTGGCCGTGATCAGCGTCATCTACGGCGCGTTGTGCGCGATGGCTCAGAAGGACATGAAGAAGCTCATTGCGTACTCATCGGTCAACCACATGGGCTACGTTATGCTCGGGATCGCCGCCGCCGTGGCCGCGGTGGACGCCAGCGATCTGGTCACGAATCGCGTGACGGCCCTGAATGGCGCCACGCTGCAGATGTTCAACCACGGCATCATCACCGGGGCGCTGTTCTTCCTGGTGGGCGTCATCTACGACCGGGCGCACGTCCGCGACATTGACGCCTTCGGCGGCCTGGCGAAGCAGATGCCAATCTATACGGGTCTTATGATGATGGCCTGTTTCGGGTCGTTGGGTCTGCCGGGGCTGGCCGGGTTCGTCAGCGAGTTCATGGTCTTTGTCGGCGCGTTCGGCACGTACCCGTTGATGACGGCGCTGTCCGTGCTCGGCATAGTCATTACCGCGGCGTTCTTCCTGATGATGATCCAACGAGTGTTTCTGGGCGAACTCAACGTGCAGTGGCGGGCGCTCAAGGACATGGACGCAGGCGAGCTCGCGGCCATTGTCCCCCTGTGCGTTATCATGCTCCTGGTGGGGCTCTACCCGGCGCCCATCATCGACATGATCAACACGTCCATGCAGGGGCTTATTCAGACCCTGAGCACCACGATGGAACTTGTCATGCAGTCGGGCATTCCGCTGGGCTAATCTCAACGTCGCGAGGATAGGGTCACACAGCTTCCTCTTATGCCATACGTCAATTTGCAGCTCTTCCAACCGGAAATCGCCCTGTGCCTTGTGGGCCTGGCGGTGCTCATTCTCGATCTCATCGTGCCGCGCCGAGAGAGCGGCCGCACGGTGGTGGTCATCGCGGCCATTGTCGGCCTGCTTGGGTGCCTGAAGCTGGCGGTCGATCTGTGGGGCAACGCGCCGATTACCGAGTTCCACGGCTCCTACGCGATCGACGGGCTGGCCATCTTCCTCAAGGCCTTCTTCATCATCACGGGTATCCTCGTGGTGCTGCTGGCGGCCGACTTCTTCCGCAAGTCTCAGGCTTTCGGCGAGTTCTTCGTCCTGTTGGTCTTCCTGGTGCTGGGCATGTGCCTTCTGGCCGGGGCCAACGACCTCATCCTGATCTACCTGGCCTTCGAATTGGTCAGCCTGACCTCTTACCTGTTCGCCGCCTGGAAAAAGCGCGACCGCAAGTCGAATGAGGCCGGCATCAAGTACTTCATCTACGGCGCGGCGGCGTCGGGTGTCATGCTGTACGGCCTGACGCTGATCTATGCGGTCGGCGGGTCGACGAATCTGCTGGTGATGTCCGTCAGCATGATGCGCCCGTATCCCGGCGCGGGACTGGCCCTCGTGGCCGTCCTCGGCGTCGTGCTGATGGTCGTGGGCCTTGGGTACAAGATCAGTATGGTCCCGTTCCACGCGTGGGCCCCCGATGTCTACGAGGGCGCGCCAACCCCCGTAACCGCCCTGCTGTCCGTCGGGCCCAAGGCTGCTGGGTTCGCGGTGTTGCTGCGCGTTTTCTACGTGCTTGGGCCATCGCTGCATGTGCCCTGGCAAGTAGTCTTCGCCATCCTGGCGGTCCTGACGATGTTCACCGGCAATCTGCTGGCGATCCGTCAGACCAACGTCAAGCGCATGATGGCGTACTCCAGCATCGCCCATGCCGGGTACATGCTCATCGGTTTCGTGGTCGGGCCTAGTGAGTTGTGGGGCCTGCCCGCGATCCTGGTCTACCTCGTGGCCTACCTGCTGATGAACCTGGGCCTCTTCGGGGTCGTGGTCCTCCTGGAGCGGAACGGGGGCACTGCGGCCATCGACGACTTCGCGGGCCTCGCAAAGGCAGCACCGGGCCTTGCTCTCATCACAGTCGTCTTTCTGCTCTCGCTCACCGGAATTCCGCCTACGGCCGGCTTTCTCGGCAAGCTTTACCTGTTCGCCGCAGCCATCAAGTCACGCGAATGGGCATGGCTCGCGGTTATTGGTATAATAAACAGTGTCATATCCCTGTACTACTACATGAACATCGCGCGCTTGATGTACTTTGAGAAGACTGAGAAGCAGGGCATCGCGAGTGCGCCGAGAGGTGTCTCGGCGGTCATCTGGTTCACTGCCATCGCCACTCTAGTGATGTTCGCAGTTCCGGACGGCCTCATCGATGCGGCACGGGCGGTGTTGCTCGTCCGCTAACCGCACCGAGAGGCCTGTCAAGCCGAGGCCGAGGGAAGCCCCCCGGCCACCCGCCAACCGCGCCATCCGCGTGAGACCGCTCTGAACTGGACCCTCACCTATGCCATGGCAATTCGACATACCTGAGGCCACCGTCCAGCGGCTATCCACCTACCTGACGATCCTGCGTCGTCTGGAGGGCCAGGGGATGCCGACCGTTGCCTCGTCGGATATCGCTCATCTCGCCAACGTGAACGCAGCGCAGGTTCGGAAGGACCTGTCCTATTTCGGCGACTTCGGCCGGCGCGGCCTGGGCTACCGAGTGCCTGAACTCCGGGAGCATCTGCAGCGGATACTCGGACTCAGTGAAGGTCGGAACGTCATCGTTATCGGTGCCGGCAACCTCGGCTCGGCGCTGGTGGGCTACCCAGGCTTCGAGCCCCGAGGCTTCCACGTTGTCGGGATCTTCGATAGCGACCCCGCGAAGAGCGGATCCAAGCTGTACGGGCACGAGATCTTCCCCATGGACCGCCTGGCAGAGCTGGTCCCGCGCATCGGGGCCGAGATCGCCATCATCGCGGTACCGGGCCCCGCGGCCCAGTCGGTTGCGAACGACCTTGTTGCGGTGGGTATAGCCTGCATCCTCAACCTTGCCCCCGTGCACGTGAATATACCTGCCGGCGTCGCGTGCCGACGCGTCGACATGACCGGTCAGTTGGAGGTGCTCTCCTTCTGCCTGTCCAGCTTCTCAAGCGCGCCTGAAGGCGAGCAGGTGCAATAGATGTCCCACGACACTCGTCCCACCGATGACGACCACACCCACGCGCCTGGCCCCCGGCTGGCCGGAGGCTCTCTGGTAGGTCCGGAACTGCAGGCTGTCGAGGCGCGTCTGCTTGACATCTGTACGACGACGCCCGGGACGCTCTCCGAGGCCGTGCAGCGTGCCATCACGGCCGGGGGCAAGCGCCTGCGGCCACTGCTATTGCTGCTCTCAGCCAGAACCATTGGCCGGCCCAACGACGCGACCGTCGAACTGGCAGCGGCGGTCGAGGTCATGCATCTGGCATCACTCATGCACGACGATGTGCTTGACGAATCGACCCTGCGCCGTGGGAAGCCCTCGGTGAGGGAGACGTGGGGGAATCGGACTGCGGTTCTCGTGGGGGACTACCTCCTCGCCCGAGCTTACGAGCAGCTCACACAGTTGCGTGACTGGTCCTATGTTGCTGTCCTCGCCGACGTGGCTCTGCAGATGTCCACTGCGGAGGCCGCGTTCGCCGATGTCGATAGCGACGTGACGGCGGAGCACTGCATCGAGGTGGCTCGCGGGAAGACGGCGACTTTGGTCTGCGCCTCATGCCAACTCGGGGCGATGAGCGTGGGAGCAGATGGCGAGCTGGCCGGCAAGTTCGCTGCGTTCGGCGAGAACCTGGGCATTGCCTTCCAGGTTACGGACGATCTGCTGGACATCTACGGGGATGAAAAGACGATCGGGAAGAATCCGGGGCGCGATATCCAGACGGGCCAATTGACGCTCCCCGTCGTCGCTGCGCTTCGCTCGCCGATGGCGAAGGAGGTCCGTCAGGCCATCGGAGCCTTGTCGGACCCTCAGACCGCATCGCCCGAGGCCTCTGCAGAGCTGGGGCGACTCGTGAAAGAATCAGGCGGGATGGCCCTGGCCACAAAGACCGCAAGCGAGTATGTATCCCGCGCGCGAGGAATCCTGGGTGAGATAGAGGGAGACCGCGAGGCACTGGACGCGTTAGGCACTCTCGCGGGGGACATCGTCACGCGGCGCAAGTAATCGGAGCATTCACTTGCGACGATACAGGGACGGCCCACTGGGCTGTCCCTGTTCTGATTCACCGTGTCGGTTCGCGCACGGGGCTTTGCCGTCCTTAGTAGTATACGCCCGCGCCGCTTTGGAAGCTGGAGCCGTGAGTGCTCCCGAAATTCGTCTGGACGGCGGGGAAGGCCTTGAGCCCGATATTGATCTGCCAGTCACCCGTCGGCTTGCTGTAGGCGATCGATCCCAGCCAACAGTGCAGGTCGCGCGTGAGGCGCACATCCATTTGGTCAAGCTTGTTTGTCGATCCGCTGTATCGGCCCTGGAATTCGAGTTGCGTCTTCCGGTCGACGTACCAGTCGACGTCGATGGTGCCCTGTCGGAAGTCGCTCTCGTCAAGATCGTACTGAGCCCCCAGCGACACCCGCAGCCTGCGCGGGTGCGCGAAGGTCCACCGACTCTGCAGCATCCGCCACTCCGACCGCTCAATGTCATACCCCGTGTCCAGAGAAAGCTTGGAACTGCTGGAGGTCATCACCTCGTACTTGGCGAGGGCCGCCTGCCACTGATCGCTGACGAAGTCGCGACCGGTCGACAGGTCAAGGCGGGACTTGTTGGGCTCTAGGCGCCCCAGTTGGAATCGGACGTTCTTGTTCCGTCCCCAGTAGTCCAACCGGATGGGCGAGAAGCCGTCGGGCTTTGAGTAGCTGAGGAGGAGTCTCGAGGTCCAGCCGTCGCTCCCTTCGACACGCAGGTCGCTGTTCGCCGCGAGCACGTAGGCGGCCGAGCCGTCGTCGTAGAAGGACTGGTAGTAACGAGCCGACGTGCGGAGGGTGGCGTCGCGCGAGAGCTGCTGTCGCGAGCCGCCGAAATCGAAGCGCGTCGCGAGGCGGCTCACGGACAGCCCCTCCGGGTCCTGCTCGTACCTCGCCATCTCCAGTTCGCCGCGCGTGGAAATGCGTCCGAAGGGCCGCCAGCCATCGAGGCGATCTGTGTCTGTCTTCAGCGTGATCTGCGGGAGGCGATTCAGGGCGCGGTAGGTCGAATCGCCCGTATAGCGTGAGCCGTCCAGATCATACCGCTTGTCCACGAGAAAGTTCAGATCGTATCGCTTCTGCCGGGTGCGGTACTCGAAACTCGTCTCAAGCTCCTCATCAGTTGGCTGGCCCGATTTGCTCTTCGTATCGCGCATCGTCGCCCGCAGATTCCACTCCGAGTTGACGCCAAGCCGCTGCCGATGGGTGTAGGCGGTGCTGAGGCGCGTGGACTTCTGATCGCTCGACGTCGAGATGGACTGGCGAAATCCGAGGCTGGAATCGACCGACTTGGCGCGCCGCGTGAGGCTCCAATCATTGGAGATCGTCTCGGTCGTGCCGTAGTATCCGCTGTTCCGCTGGAAGCTGGACCGCAAGTCCCACGCGTACTCCCGCGACATCGCCCACCGGTGGTTGAGGCGCGACGTCAACGCGCCTTCGGAGGGTTCGTAGAACAGGGCCAACTCCCCTGAGTGGCGCGATGTATCCAACCAGTGGTCGAAGCCGTATCCTGTTCCGCGCTTCTCGGTGAGATGCAGCCTCAAGAGACCGCTGTTCTCATCGTCCATCGCGTAGGAGTAGGCGAACTTCGCGTACTTCCCCTCCACTTGGTTCTCGCCGATTTCCGGAATGAACTTGTTCTCCTTGGTCTCGAGGGACAGGACCAGATCGAAGGGGTACCGGAAGATGCGGGTGCCGAACAGGTACACTGAAGGTTTGTCCAGTACCACCTTCTTGCCGGGGACAGCTTTCGCGTGTCTCGTGTGGAGGTGGTAGTGGGGATGGGGCTTGTTGCAGCTTGTTACCGAGCATTCCATCGCCTCGACGATATCGCGGTCGGCAGGGGTCTGGATCGTCTTGGCGCGCAGGTACAACGCCTCCGCGACCTCCGCAGCCTCAAAGAAGCTTGGATCGATCACCGTTCGGGCTTGCTGGGCCCGCCACTTTGAGGTCTCGAGATTGATGTCGAGACTGGCAGCACTCGTCTGCATGTTCTGGGAGCCGATGGTGACGTTGCCCGAGAAGCGCACCCAAATCTGGTCAGCGTCGATGAGAGCCGCATCGGAGGCAACCTCAAACTCCGAGCCCTGCACCTTCACATTGCCCTCGGTGAGCGTGACGCCATCCTCGATTCGGGCCTTGTCGGCCTGAATGTCAAAGCGCCGCTCGTCACGTTTCTCGTCGTCCGCGCCCGGAGCGCCGCCCGCGTCGACGGCATCGGGCACTGTGCCAGGTGGGGGATCGTCCGTTGGGGTTCGGCTTGCCGGCGTGTCGCCGGGGCCCGATGCGAGGGGCTCGAGTACAGGTTCTCCCGGGGGGGCATCGGTTGCAGTCGAGCCGGGGCGCGCCCCTGGTCCCGATGCCATGGCGGCCGGGACGGCCTCGTCGTCCGCACGTACAGCCGAGAAGGTCGCGTCGTAGGACGCGACCCATGTGAGCAGCAGCAGCCCTGGAATCCATCGCCATGTCATGGGCGTATAGGGAACGTTACTGTGAGTTGTGGCCCCGGGGCGTGGGGACGGTACCATCAGAAACGGCGCATAGCCCACAGTGACCCCGCGATGACCGCCACGTTCTGCGCCCACGCGGCGACAGGGACCGGGAGCACCCCGTTTCCTCCCAGGATCTTCAATCCGAGCATGACCACGTAATAGATGAACGCGACCACTAGGGTCGCGAGCACGCCCGCGAGACTCTGCCCGCGCCCGAAACGCAGAGCCACCGGAGCCGCGAGGAACGAGAATGCCAGGCACGCCACGATCAACGACAGGCGACTGTGGATCTCAAGGTCATATTCCCTAACGTCACGGGCACCACCTTCGAGCCTCGCAGCCCGCTCTGTCAGAAGTACTGATAAGGACCGATTGCCGGTAACTGCGCCACTAGTGACGTACCCGGACAACTCGTTCAGGTCAACGTCCAGGTCCCCGTACAGCGAATCGACACTGTCCGGGAATGCGAAGCCGTAGAAGCGCGCCTGCTGGGCCACCAGTCGCCGACCCTGAAACCGGGCCTTCGGGGCGAACATGAGCCACGGGAACCCGCCCGGTTGGCGCAGGATGCCACGGACGCCATACAGGGTGTCGGTGTCCCGGTCGACATCCCGCGCGACGAAAACCCAACGCCCGCCCGAGTCCACGAAAGTGCCTGGCTTGAAGACGAGGGACTTCTGGCGCAGCAACATCTGCCGGTACATCGCCTCGGCCTGCTGGTCGGCGGCCGGCACGGCGAACTCCTTGATCGCGAAGGAAAACACCGTGGCTGTCAGCCCGAGCAGCAATGCGGGACGCATGAGGCGGTAGCCGCTTACCCCGCCGGCCATCAGCGGGGTCAGTTCATTGTCCGAGGCCAAGCGGTTGAGCGCTAGAGCGCACCCCAGCAACGTAGCGACCGGCAGGGCGAGAATGGCAGCCTCGGGCGCCTTCAATGCGGCGAAATGCATCACGCTCTCCAAGCGGATGCCCTTCCCGGCCACCACATCGACGACGGTGAACAGAACATGCCCGATGATGAGCACCACGAAGGCCAGCAGTGCTCCAACTGCCGGGCCGAGCATTTCGCGGATCAGGTAACGGTCCATCAGGCGCATGGGTCCGTGTTCCCTACTTGGTTGTGGGCGTACCATCGCGTCCGAGTATAGGACGCCGGGCCGTGGCACTGTGTTCCCGCTTGCGTCTCCGGCCATGCAGATGGAGAACGCCCAGTGTGAGTTTCAGCCGCCGCCGGTCCACAGGGCCTCCACGGAGACAGGACCTGGAAACATCGCCCAATAGCAGGTATTATTCCGGTGCAGTGCGGTGGCCTCAAACAAGGCGACCCCAACACAGACAGCAGGTGCGATATGATGCGTCACCAGCAGGCAATTGTTCCCGCCGCGTTACTACTAGTTTTCTGCACGGCCGCGATCGCTCTCGCGCAGCCGCCGGGGGACCAAGGCACGTCGTCATTGCCCGTCGCGGGCGCGCCGCCCGAAGGCGACTACCTGCAACCTCTCTCTCTTGCTGCCCAATACGCCGCCGTGCTTCGAATGCTCGGCGTCGTTATGGTCGCGCTTACGGCCATCATGCTCATGCTTCGGTTCCTGGTCAAGCGCGATTCGCGCCTTGCAGAGAAGGCAGGCCCCGCTGACGACCTCGTTCGGCGTGCACAGGCCGCGCTGGATAAGGCCGACGACGACAGGCCCGACGCCACCGAGTAGCTGAGAGGCGAAGCGACGCGCCGACCCCGCGCAGCCCCTTCGGCGCATCCTCGCGCGTCGGCGCATCGCCCTCGCACGCCACACGCCGGGACTACAGTCATCCGCCCCGGCGGAATCAGACACCGCGAGCGTTGCCGGCCTGGGTGTGGATCTCGCGCAGCGCAGGAGACCAGTTGTCAGGCACGAAAAAGCCGCGGGCGACAAGCACCCGCGGCTTTGGTATCACGTGTTGCTGATGCTTAGCTGGTCTTGCGGCGGCGCCAGGCGACGAGGCCGAGAGCGCCAAGCCCGAACAGGGCCAGAGTGCCAGGCTCCGGGACTTCCTTCGCGATGTGGACGCTGTCGAGACCAAACTTGTCGCCGAGGCCTTGGTCCTCGCCCGGCTTCAGGACGACGCGAATATCCATGACTTCCCACGTGGGGTTCGGGGTGAACTCGTTCCAGTACTCCAGCGCGTACCAGGGGCTGGCACCCGCGCCGAGCTGGAAGTCGACGTTCGTCGCCGGGACATAGCCGTCCTCAGTCCAGTAGCCGACCGTGGTGTTGACGCCGGCCCAGTTCCCGAGACTATCGACGTCATACATCCAGATCTCGTTGTAGATGCGGCCGAGGTCGCCGGGGAAGTTGTCGATATGCCACAGGAAGTCGACGATGATGTTTTCATCGCCCCTGATGCCCGGGTGCTCAGCCCAGAGAATACCGCTGGCGGCGCTGGTCGGCTGCGGATTCCATGACGCGGGGTTGGTGGCGTCCCAGTGGATGATGTCCTCGAGCGTGTAGTCATCGTTGGGTTCGGTTACAAGGATACCAAACCAGTCCGTGAGGTAAATCTCGGGGTCGTCAGGCCCTTCGAGGTCATAGTTGACCGCGGGGTCCAGATCCCAGACAATGCCGTAGTCGCCCAAGGGGAGACCGTCAGGGTAGGTGTCCTCTGCACCAGGCTCCGGCCATGGCGACGTGCCGTCGAACGGGTCCGTCCCGAAGTCGATCATCGCGTTCCGGTGGTACGGGAAGTCAGTCCACCACTCAATGTTGCCGAGGTCTTCTGGCGGGCTGGAGAACTCCGATGCGCTTGCCGCCGCCACGCTGAAAAGCAGAGCGACGAGGGCGACCATCGTGATAACTCTATGCATGACTGACCTCCGGGCTCGTACGGCGAATACGGTCCAGAGCGACGAATCCAAGGCTCAACTGTGAACAGTATATCTGACGGCCCGCGGCAAGTCAAGCGTAGGGGGCAAAAAGTGTAGGGGGCAAAAAGTTGGCAACAATGTCGCTGTCTCCGGCCGGGATTCCGTGGAGTTGCGCCGCCCTCGATGCCTAGCCGTCGGAACGCTTCCAAGTGCGCCAGTCTTGCCCGAATCCGCGCCGACGCAGTTCCATTCTGGGCGGTTTGGGACTATACTGTGGCCATGCTTATCCAGGATCTCAGATCGCGCATCTACTACGTCACGCCGGAGCAACAGAGCCCGAACGGCGACTTGCGCGACCGCGTCCAGGGCGCCCTGTCCGCGGGAGCGGGCATGGTCCAGTACCGGCCCAAGCACCTAACCACTCGCGAAATGGTTGAGGAGGGTACGCATCTGGTCCGCATGGCGCGCGCGGCGCGTACTCCTCTTATCATCAATGATCGGGTGGACCTGGCACTGGCCGTTGGGGCGGATGGTGTGCATCTGGGCAGCGAAGACATGCCCGTAGCCCACGCCAGGCGGCTTCTGGGGCCCTCGGCCATTATCGGCGCGACCGTCGCCGATGCATCCGACGCCCGGATCGCCGAGCAGGACGGGGCTACTTATGCGCTGGTGGGGCCATTCTATGGGCCTGAGGACCAACCGGGGTCGCTGTCACTAGATCTTGAGCGAATCCAGATTGTGCGGGACACCACGATGCTTCCGGTGTGCGTGCACGGCAGGATAGACGTTGAGGCGCTGAAGTCGCTGTCTTCACGTGGGGTCCAGATGGTGTGTGTGTGCGAGGAAGACGGGCCCGGTGCGGAGAGCGGGAATTCGGTCGCGGAGGCGGCTGCTCTGGTCAAGGCCCACCTGCTGCCGGAGCACGTCGCCCCGTGAAGGCGCCGGCGCTTCGCACAAAGCCCCCCACGACACCGGGCGGCCCATAGCCGCAGGCCGCCCGGTGTCTCCCTACCTGTGCGTCGGAAGCGCGTCAGTCCTCCCAGATCACATCCACCAATGTATCCCCCACCTGGTAGAGCGTGTCCGCAGAGCAGTGCTCAGGCGTGTCGTCTATGGTGTGCCATTCAGCCGGCGCAAAATGGATAATGTCCACGGACGGGACGCCGCGGTCAATGAAAGGCAGGTGGTCGTCGGTGACCGTTAGGCCCGTCGAGCGGACAAAGGCGCTATTGCCGTGACTCTCGGCGATCGTCCAGAGCTCGTTGACGAGGCCGGGGTTCGAGTTCAGCGAATTGCCCTCAAGCTTGAACAGCGGTCCGTCGATCTCTCCGTTCGGCTGCAGGCGCGGGTTATTCTGGGCATCCGTTCCGACAATGTCGAGCAGGATCATCTCCGCGGGCTGCGGAAGCTCCTGTGGCCAATTGTCGGCGAGGTAGTCGGAACCGATGCAGAAGCCCTGGTACGGGAAGTCGGCCACGCCCGACATGCCGGAATCCTCCGCATCGAAGAGCGCGATGATGACCGGCCGCGTCGGCGGGCGCTGTTTCATAAGCCGGGCCAATTCCAGTAGCACTGAGACCCCGGACGCGCCATCGTTCGCGCCGAGGATGGGCGTCCCTCTGTTGCCCGGGACCGGGTCCTGATCGGCGATGGGGCGAGTGTCCCAGTGAGCGCCCAGCAGCAGTGGCGACCCCGCAACTGTGCTCCCGAACAAGCCCACGATATTCTGGAAGCTGTACGGCCCACCGAGGGGCGTACGCGAAGAGAAATCCTGCTGCACGACGCGATCCGCGAGGGCAGAGAGCTGTTGCACCAGCCACTGGCGGCAATCCTCGTGACCCGTAGAACCTGGATTCCGTGGTCCGAAGTCGCACTGGGCCTGCAGGGCTGTGAACGCCAGGCCACGATCGAACTCCGGGCGAGTCGGGGACACCGGCGGGGGCGCGGGGCCAGATGAACTCCCGCCGCCGCAGGTAGTGCATCCCGCCAGCACGGCGAGAATGCACAGGGCCATGGCAGCGTAGCGAAACGGCTTCATGAGCAGACTCCTCGCTCAGATACTAGTTGATCGGTGGGCGCTTACGAAATCGCCTCCGGCGCACGAAAGCCGGAGGCGATAGGCGCTTCACAAGCACAACGCCTAGTCAGCTATGATGAAGGGCTGGGGCTTGGCCAGACGCTCTTCGCGACGGATCTTGTCGTTGATTTCCCTCGTGCGCTCCTTCAGGCGCTCCTCGCCGTCGCCGGGGGCCTCGTAGAGTCGCTTCCGGACGGAAGGGACAGGATCCAGTAGGCTGTGCCGGGCCAAGCGCTCCTCGGGCGTGTCTTCGAGGTCTTCGCTTGCGCGGGCCACGACGGGTCGAGTACTCGCGGCAGGGCGGCGGGGTTCAGGTCGCACAGCCGGCTGTGCGGTGGCGATCATGCTCTCCACTGCAGGGCGCGTGGTCGGCGTTACGCGGGGAGAATCGCCGCCGGATGGCAGCGGGCGACTGGCCGTCACTCCGGTCAGTTCGACAGGCAACGGCGGCGTCGGCATGGTGTGCGTGCCGGTGAGCGACGGGCTGCGGCGACGGGTGCCGGTGGCCGTACGCTCGGCGGAACGCAGCCCGCTGGGTCGACGGCCGGGGTCTGGCGTCGTGGCCGGAGCCATCGCGACGAGCGGCGGCTCAATCACGCGCACGGGGCGTGTCGAACGCTCGGAGGGCCGTTCGACGGCGGGTGCCGGGGATACGCGCGAGGGTGCTCTCACAGCCGCGGGTTCCCGGTCTTGCCTCGGCCTCGGTACGTTAATGGGCCGCCGAGCCGGCATGTCTCCGGCGACGGACTCGCGCGCATTTGCTTCATCGATGGCCGGGTCAGTCATATCGGTGATGGGCGTCTCTTCGGCATCGGCAGTCGGACCAACAGGCACGCTGTCGACCGGCTCAGAAGCGTCCGCTGTCTCGTCCGTCAAGGGCACAGTGGCGCTTGCGGGGTCGATTGCGGACTCGTCATCGGTGGAGTTCGTTGGGGTCGTGACCGCGGCTATGGTCTCGCCCGCATCGGTCGCAGGCTGCCGCCCGATCTGGAATACGCCGAAGGTCAGCAGAGCCGCCGCAGCAATCCCCGCAGCCGGCGCGATGATCCGGTTCCAAGCGATCCTGCGAGGCCGGAAGGAAGCGGCGAGGACCGGTTCCTCGTCCATAGCCTCTTCGCCGACGGCTACGAGAATGCGGTCTCTGAGGTCAGCGGAGGCGACGACAACAGGAGCTTCGCGCATGGCCTGCGCGGCGGCGCGCATCTTCACGTATTCGTGGTAGCATGTGTCACAGGCGAACAGATGCGCTTCGAGGGTCTCGCGCTCCGTCTGCCCGAGCTCATCGTCAATGTATTCCGAGGCCATCTGCAGGGCCCGGCTGCAAGATAGCGTTCGGACGGGAGCAACGCTTCCCAGTACGTGGAGGGTTCGTTCGCGGAGATTCTCCGGCACTGTGACCGTCCGGTCCCGCAATACGGAGTGCAGGCGGCTGAGTTCGGCCACGCGCGCCGTGCAGGAGGCGCACGTGTCGATATGCGCACGCATCGCCTCGTACGCATCTGGTGTCAGCGCACCGTCAGCGTAACTCTGAAGATCATAGGGGTGCGGGCAGTTCGTTGTGTGCATCGTTCGCCCCAGAAGGCAGCACTACAGATATTCGACCGACAGACTATCGATCCCACGGATCGGCTGCAATCTGCCCCGAGTGCCGTGATCTCGAAAAGGCGTGCCTGATGGGTGCGAGGGATGCTGTGATGGACAGGCACGAGCTTTCTTGTAGGTTATAGACAGACAACCGGACATGGAGTTTCCGGAAACGATCAATATTGCTGACGCGATTGTGAAGGCGTCGTCTTGTGCGCTCTGACAACTCCCCGGTCGGTCACCCGCGAGGCTTGAGCCGCAAGCTCTGCAGACCGATGAAGTAGCCGCCGCTCAGT
>JALGSS010000636.1 GCA_029821745.1 Candidatus Zipacnadia bacterium | reverse complement strand
TCCGCCTGGCCGAAGGGCAGCAGTTCGGCGACCTGCTCGACCCCAGTGTCCTTGAAATTCGCGATCACCGCGTCGTCATTGCGCTCGCCGACGATCACCCGCTTTGCGCCGGCGTCGCGAACGAGTTTCGCTAGAGCGATGACGACCTCGGGCCGGGCGATATTCCCATTGGCGGGGACCTGTTTCACGAAGCTGTTCGGCTTGATCAGCACGACATCTCCCGGGCTGATGAAGCGCTCAATGCCGCCTAGATTCGCCACGGACTGAGCGACCATTCCCTCGATGCTTTCGCCCTTCACAACGCTGACTTTGGTGAGCATGCCAATACCGCCCAGGAGCGAGATTAGTGGGGCCCACGTATCGTAGTCCGGGCGCCCACAGGGGTCAAGGGATGGCGGCCGGGCGTTGCCTCCGCCAGAGGTTTGGCCCCCGACGGCGACGAAGAACACAGCGACACGAGGCACTCATGATGTGGTGAGGACCCACAATGGCCGCAGCAGACAGTCCTGAGGGGATACGGAAGCGGGATCGTGCGCTGTATGGCTTCGGCTATACGCACCTGGCCCTGCTCGCGGGGCTAACCGGGACCTGGCTGGTACAGTACTACCGGCCCAATCCCGACAAGCCCGGCGCGGTGGTTCTGGTCTCCGCCGGAGGGTTCATGGCGGCGATGCTTGTGAAGAGCATCGTGGACGCGGTGGCCGATCCGCTGGTGGGCTTCTACAGTGACCGCACGAGCACGCGATGGGGCCGCCGGAAGCCTTTCATCGCCATCGGGGGGCCCTTGCTCACGCTGCTTGCGGTTCTCGTCTGGTTTCCTCCGTACGCGGGTGAGGCCGCCATCAACACTGTCTACCTGATGGTGACGGCGGCGACCCTGTTCTTCTTCTTCACCATCGTCGCCTGCCCGTATCTGGCGATGCTGCCGGAGATCAGCACCGACAAGACGGAGCGCGTGCGGCTGACCGCGTGGCAGGGCGGCTTCAACGTGCTCGGCACGCTCCTCGCCCTGGGATTGGCTCCCGTGCTCATCGACGCCGTCGGTCACAAGGCGATGATCCTGTGGCTCGCGCCGCTGATCCTGCTGTCGGCCTGGTCGCCGCTATTGGTGCGCGAGGGCAAGGCCGAAAGCCCGTCGGCGAGGATCGACTTCAGGGCTGCGGTCGTGGCGACACTGCGCAATCCGCTCTTTGTGCCATACGTCATCTCCCAGGTGCTGTTCTGGGAGGCCCTGTGGATCGTGCTGGCGACGTTCCCGAAGCTGCTGGACGCGCGGACCGAGTTGCCGGGAAGCCTCCAGGGAGCGGTCATGTCGGCGTCGATGATTACCGCGGTCATCTTCTTCCCTCTGTTCCCCAAACTGACGGCGCGTTTCGGGAAGAAGCGGCTGCTCGGGGCGGGAATGGTGTACTTCGGCCTGCTGATGGTGCCCGCGATGTTCATGGGCCGGATGCCGCTTCCACTGTCGGCGGCGGCGCAAGCCGTTCTGGTGATGGTCCTCGCCGGGCCCGCCGTCGCGGCTTTGTTCTCCCTGCCCAATGCCATGCTTTCGGACATTGTTGACCTGGACGAGAAGCGCACAGGCGAGCAACGGGCGGCCATGTACTTCGGCATCCAGGGACTCATCGTGAAAGCCGGTTCGGGGATCGGGCCGGGGATCGCTGTCTTCCTGATGGGCATGTTCGGCGAGACGCAGGACGATCAAGGCGGGTTCTTCGCCAGTCTCATCGCGGCCGTCATCTGCGCGGTTCTCGCCGCGCTTGTTCTCACACGCTACAAGGGCGATTGACGCCCCAATGAAACGAGGCCCAGCCATGGGACGCACCCACTTTGCCATCGTCGCGATCATTGCGATGCTGTCCGCCGTCACCGCCTTCGCCGACATCCTCCCCGGAGGCGCGCCGGGCGTCGACTTCGATGTCACCCTCGAAAACGGGGCCACGATCGAGGCCGATCCGCAACTCAAGACCGACGTTCTGACAGTGAATGGAGACAAGGGCTGCTATGCTCATTGCCCGGCGCCCGAGGATTGGGGTCGGCTGCGCAATTTCCGCATCGACATCAAGGTCCGCCTGGACCAGATTCGGGCCAGTTCGATTCCCATCGCCCTGCCGGGGAGTTTCATGCTCTACTTCAGTGGCGAGGGCAAGCCGTGGTTTCTGTTCTTCCACGATAAGGGCCGCAGTATTCTCGCGGCCAAGGACCCGATCATCCCCACGATCTGGAACGATATCTCGATTGAGTACCGCGCCGACGATGTCTGCCTGCTGTACGTCAACGGGCGCAGTGTCGCGAGTTGTCGCGGCCGAGGGCTTCTGAAGGAGCCCGAAGGCGACCTGTGGTTCGGCCGTTACTACTGGAAGGACCCCAAGGACCAGAAGGAGTACGCCGCGTGGATGAAGGGAGCTGTGGCACGGCCTAAGATCACGATCCTGCCGGACGATGACCGCTTCGAACTCGACACCACCGGGATGGAGAACGTGATGTCGATCAGTTGGGGCGACTTCATCGTGGTCGGCGAGGGCTGGAAGAAGCTGCAGAAGCCGGAGCATGTGACGCGGTTGGTGGAGGAGATCAAGGCGCGGGGGGTCACGAAGGTCTTCTGGCGCTGCTCCCACGAGTTCATCATGAACTTCTGCGAGCGCCGGATGGATGAGGACCACTGGTACATCAAGGCTTACAGGGGCGCCGACCCGAGCGTTCACGACGAGCTGATCCGGCAATGTCACGAGGCGGGGATCAAAGTCTACGCGTGGAACACGATTTTCGACGAGGGCAGCCCCACTTCCGTCCTCTATGGCGGCAACACGCCCTACTTCTGGCAGTCCCATTTCACCATTGAGCACCCCGAGTATCTGATGGAAAACCGGGACGGGACGAAACGCCAGTGGGGAGTGATGTGTTACGCGTACCCCGAGGCCCGCAAGTACATCATCGGCGTCTTCAAGCACATGATGGAGAAGTGGGACTTCGACGGCCTGTATATCTGCACGCGAAGCCACTCGTATCCGGCCGAGTTCGCCGACCAGTTCGGCTACAACCAGCCGATCGTCGACGAGTTCAAGCGCCGCCACGGTGTCGACATCCGCACGGAGGACTTCAGCAAGTCCCAGTGGTACGACCTGCAGGGCGAGTACCTGACCCAGCTTTTGCGGGAGTTCCGGCAGGAGTTCGCGGACAAGAAGATCGTGGTCGGGATCCCGCGCTCCGACTACATCGGCGCGCCCTACGGGAACATGCGTCTGGACTGGCGGACCTGGACCCAAGAGAAGCTGGTCGACGGGTTGCGGCTCGGGACCATCAGCGGCGCGTTCCACTACCCGGACACGCGCAACCGGCCGGGGTAC
>JALGSS010000635.1 GCA_029821745.1 Candidatus Zipacnadia bacterium | reverse complement strand
CGAACGGCTTGACTTCCGGCAAGTCGCTGAATAGAATAGGTCCACTCAGCAAGGAGCGCATCACCTGATGACCCGTCTCGAAAGGACCCATCGAACCTGGGCTTGGCGGCATTCGCGATAGACGCGAACCGCCCTCTTTGCTGCCTGTGATTTCAGAGCAAGAGAAACCACCCGTGGGCGAGTTCGCAAATGCCCACGGTTTTTATGTGCCGAGACAGAGAACCGCGGGCGTCGCAGCCTGCGGTTCTGCGTTTCTGTGCCATTGACGCACGAGTGGAGGAGTCCCCTGTGAGAGTCCTATCCGGCATCCAGCCAACGGGCGAGTTCCACATAGGCAATTACTTCGGAGCGATGAAGCAGTATGTGGACCTGCAGGAAGAGGAGCATGAGGGCTACTACTTCATCGCCAACTACCATGCATTCACGTCGATCCACGACCCGGCGGAGCTTCGTCGGCTAACCCAGGATGTCGTGATGAACTTCCTGGCCTTCGGGATCGACCCGGAGCGCAGCGTCCTGTTCCGGCAATCCGACGTCCCCCAGGTAACTGAGTTGACGTGGCTGCTGTCCTGCATTACACCGATGGGTCTTCTGGAGCGCTGCCATGCGTACAAGGACAAGATATCCCAGGGTCTCGCGGCGGATCATGGCCTGTTCGCGTATCCCGTGCTGATGGCCTCCGACATCCTGATCTACGACTCCAATCTCGTTCCTGTCGGCCAGGACCAGAAGCAGCACGTTGAGGTTACGCGCGACCTGGCGCTCAAGTTCAACCAGATGTTCGGCGAGACGCTCGTGGTTCCTGAGCCGTACATCCTCAAGACTGTTGCGGTCGTTCCCGGGGTCGACGGGCAGAAGATGTCGAAGAGCTACGACAACACGATCCCGGTGTTTGATACCGACAAGGGCATCAAGAAGCGGATCATGAGTATCAAGACGGACTCGACGCCCGTCGAAGACCCGAAGGACCCGGACACATGCAACGTGTTCGCCCTGTACCAGCTCTTCGCGACCGAGGAGCAAAGCCGGGAGATGGCCGAGCGATACCGTGCGGGCGGCCTGGGGTACGGGGAGGTAAAGAAGGCGCTCGTAACGATGGTTCTGGATCACTTCGCCGACGCGCGAGCGCGCAAGCAGGAGCTTATCAACAACCCGGACTACGTCGAGGACGTCGCCCAGGCCGGCGCCGCCAAGGCCCGGGCCAAGGCGGCGGAAGTACTTGACCGCTGCCGGAGTGCCTGCGGCTTCTAGCGGGCAAGACGTTGCATGAGCCGCTTGCGTTAGGAATGCGCTCCGGTGCATATGGAAGAAGGAATTCGCAAGCCTTGGTCGAAGCATGAAAGGGGTTGGATCACCGGCCCAGTCGCGTGGCCCGGGAACAACCCCTTCGCAGCCTGGACCTACCGACCGTAGCTCACGCTGACGGTGGTGAGCGATAGAGCGTTCGGTGGGCCCTGGTTGCGCACTGCAGCACGTTGCCGATCATTTCGTTGCGGTGAAAGCAAAAGCCGCGAGTTATCGCGGCATACCTGCTCTCCAGCACCGTAGCGAAGTGATCGACCGAACGCTGGATTGCGCGACAGCGCGCGAGACGTGGCGATATCGCCGGCCACAAAAGGGGCGGGGACGCCCGCCCACTTGGCCACATCCACGGAGGTGATGCAGTTGGCTACCCGGATTCTTGCGACAAGGCGACGCTTCGGTTCGGAGGCCCACTGTTGGCCATTCTCACCTCCTGGTGCCGGGCGATAGGGCCGATACACACTGCAGCACTGCCTGAATCCAGGAGGCGAGACGCATGAATGTCACTACCTTGTCCGGATGGATTCTCATCATCTTCGCGATCGTGTACTTCGGCATCACGCTCGCGGACTTCGGGCCGGAGTACGCCGCGGCCGGCAACATCGGGATGGACGCGGAGAAATACGGCCTCGAGACATCCGAGACAAACCTGCGGTTCAAGATGGGAACGGAGTTCGCCATCGACATCGTCATCATAGGCCTGATCGCCCTGGCCGGTTGGTGGCTGACAACCACAGAAGTCATCCAGATCGTGTGGATCGTCATCATCGGTCTCTTCACGATCTTCTCGATCGTGATCCGTTCGACGCCCATTCTACCCATCAACATCCTCAAGCTATCACCGGGTGCTGCGTTCTACGGCGCACAGGTGCAGATGCCCATCAATAAGGACATTACCTTCCGCTACGTGGAAGAGCAAGCGTTCCGGCAGTACGTAGTGGTCACCAAGAAGCAGTACGTGAACGTGGCCGTGAGCGGCAGCGGGAGCCAGCCGCAAGCAGTGGTTCTCGACCTGACCAACACGGCCGCGCGAACTGCGTACTTTGGGGCCGAGAAGTTCCCGGTCACGATCCTGGGCAATGTGATGGGAACGGGCAGCTATGCGTGGAAGAACAAGCTGGCCACGGTGCCGCTGATCAAGGTGAAGAGCGTTATCGCCGCGCCAGGCGCGGGAGGATAGCGCAGGATCGCGCAACCACCGTATGTGACGGGGACAGATCGCCCGATCAGGGCTGACTGTCCCCGTTTTCGTGTCCGCAAGTGAGCCGGCGGAAGGTCGGTTCTTCGCGGGTCTCGAACTCCCAGGCAACTGACGGTGACCCGGCTTCGCGCCACCGATAGCCCAGCCCATCCGCGGGAGGAGACCCCACGTGCCCCAGCTCTGGCCGTCTTTCGAGATCCTCCAGCAGCAACTGACGCGATGGCAGGATGACCACACGGGCCTGTTCACCCTTGAAGCCCTCGGTGAGAGCACCGAGGGCAGGCCTCTGTATGCGGCGATCCTCACCGACCCCGAAGCCGACCCCGACAGCAAGGAGCACGTGCTCATCACCGCGCAACACTCGGGAATCGAGCGCTCCGGCGCGGGTTCCGTGTTCGCGATCATGGAGTGGTTGCTCTCGGGAGACCCGCGTGCCCGGGAGACGCTGCGCAGGCAGGTCATCGTCTGCATGCCCCTCGTGAACCCCGATGGGTATGTGCACGGGAAGCACTGCACGATGCACAGCGACGGCCCGGACACCTACTGGACCCGCGACCCGTATACTTACTGGGACCTCGACGGCCCGAAGGACCCCGAGAGTATGCCCGAGAGCGTTGCGGTGCAGACGATGATGGACCGATACCAGCCCGAAGTGCATGCCGACGTGCATGGTCTGGACGAGACTTTCGACGGGTACATGACGCTGGAGAACTCGGGCTTCTCGTACTCAAACTGCGCCCTGCGTCCCTACCACTATGAGATCGTCCGGCGGATGGATGCGGCGGCGCTGGAGGGCGGGTTCCCATCGGAGCGGCTGGAGCAGGATGGGGAGCGTCTGCTGTGGGGGCC
>JALGSS010000634.1 GCA_029821745.1 Candidatus Zipacnadia bacterium | reverse complement strand
GGATCTTGAGCGGGGTGAGCTCCTCATCCGCCGGGATCCCGGCCTGCTCCCGGAACGCCTTCAGGCATCTGGGGCAGAAGCAGACTCGGAAGCACGCGGGACCCTCCAGGTCCCACCAGGTCCCCTCGATGCGCCCGGCCTTCGCCTGTTCCACGATGGGCCGCATCACCCCGGCGATGGCGTCGGTGTCCGGTGGCGCCATGATCTCCGGGCAGATCATCTTCTCGTCGGGCTTCCCGTCGAACTTGATCGCCGCGTGCTCCGGGTGCGCCTTGAGGTACTCATCATTCCACCAGAACCACCACATGAGCTTGAAGGAGCGCATGCCGGCCTGCTTCAGAGGCGCATACCACTCGTCGCCGTGCCCCTGGACATGGCTGTCGACCAGGTTCAGCCCGCACTTGCGGTAGGTGTCGATCAGCCCGCGCCAGAACTCCATGGTTGGGCTTAGGGTCCAGCCGGACATGCCGATGACGATCTCTTGCGGTCGGCTACCCTTCGGCTCCGGCAGCACGATCAGCTCTGCCTGTTGCTCCTCCTCGCGCTCTTCCCCGGATTCCAGACCGAAGTAGAGCGGATAGCTCCCCTCCGGCAAGTCCGGCGCCGGTATCAGCGCTCCGCACCAGGCGTTGAAGAACCGGCGCTTGTCGATCTGGATGGGTCCCAATGACCGCCCGGACTTCCACACCCACCGCGTCATCGGTCTGCCGTCGCGCTCAACAGTCTCTTTCGCGGCCAGAGTCGGCCGGTAGTAAGCGGTGACCATGTCGCCGCTCGCCTGGATCACGTCGAAGCCCTGGGGAGCGGTCAGGACGAAGGAGAACTCGTCATATTTCTTCTCTGAGTGGTTCGCCGGGACGAAGAAGAAGTGCTGGACCGTCCCTTTGGCGACGTAGAGGCGGTTCTCATCCTCTTCGGCTGGGTAGAGCGCGCTGCAGAGCCCGGCGCTGTAGACCTGAGCCTGGAAAGCCGCCCGGAAGATCGGCTCTCCCGCGGAGATTGTGGCGGCCAGCCGGTACGCGCCCCCGGCATCGGTTTCATACCGGGCCTCGAGCGTTCCCTCACTCTGGGCGGGAATGGTTGCGGAGATGGGTGCGGATGAGGGGGGCTCCCCGGTCCGCCCGGCGCTCAGCTCTCCCGTCACCGTCTGCGGAGTGTCGGTGTCGTTCTGAAGGCGTACAGTGAACACGCGCTCCTCGGCCTGGCCGTCCAGGCCCGTCTCCACCTTCGCCACGCGCACCGGAGGGTCCCCGAAGGCGAGGATGCCGAAGCGCTCCGGAACGTGGAAACCCTTGAACGTCGGCGACCAGCAGGTTGCCTCTCGCTTCGGGAGGCGGGAGCGGCAGGCGTTAAGCCGCCAGGTGTCCGCCGGCTTTGGCGCTTCTGCGTCCAGGTCGGCGAAGGGCACGCGCACCTCCACCGTCCACGCGTTCTCCTCTTTCTGAACCGCAGCCGTCCACTCGAACTGGACTCCCCGCTCTCCCGGGAGGTTGTCCTGCCGGACCCCGGCTGCGTTCACGATCAGGTGCGCGTAGGACTTGTCGTCGGGGTTGCAGTCGATGAACAGCTCGACGCAATCATCGGTCCACACTGTGCCGCTGCCGGGTTTCGCGTCGGCGCGCACGCTGTCCATCATCGGCTCCGTGCATCGCAGCGCCACGTACAGGTTCTCCGCGTCGTATCCCACCCGGGCGACTGTTCCGGCCTCCGGGAAGGACTTTCCGTCGATCTTGAGCCACTGCTCCAGCGTGCCCGCGCTATCCCAGCACGGCTCGTCGAGCTTCCCGTCGATCTGTGGTGCTTGCCTGATTTCAGAGCAGTAAGCCACTCGCAGGCCCTGTGCCGGCTCAGCGGCCCTATCTGTTGCGGGGGGATTCTGAATCGGAGGGAGTGGGTCAATCGGCCCCGGACCAGCCGCGAGAGCCTGTTCGGCAACCTTCTCGGCATCTCCGGCGAAGGGGGCTATGTTGTAGGAGAAGCGGACCTCGTCCCCCGGCTGGAAGGTCCGCATTGGATGCAGGCGCGTGAACAGGTGCAAGGTGTCGCCCGGCTTATGCCCGATCCAGTTCACCTTGTACATGTCCGGCCACGCGACGGGCGCCAGCGCCACGCCCTTGCCGGCCTCCGAGGAACCGAAGGCATACCAGGCGGCGTTGAGTTTGAGCGCGAAGTCGCTGACCTTGATGTCGCTTCTACCCACCGTGCCGCCGGAGGAGATGAGCTGGTCCAGCGCCGGGGGACATGACAGGCCCACGGGGCAGATCAGGTGGGGCTTGACCTGACTTGGCGCCTGAAGCCGGCAGGAGACCTGGATGACCGGGCTGTCATCGCGCATCGTGACGGTCTTGCGGAATCTGAAGCCGCCGAAGTCATCGACGTCCACCTGCAGGCTCTTGCCGCCGGGGATGTCGGCGATCGCAACTTCGGAGGCCTTGATCCAGGCTTCGTCCACCCAGTGGTTTGGGTCCTGGAAGTAGAGCGTCGTAACCGCTCGAGTCGCCACGGGGTCGTCATCCCCCGCGAGTTGCAGAGTGGTGAGCGGGGCGCATCCCTTGCTGACGTCGAGGGTCAGTTCGCAGTGTTCGTTGCGCAGCGTGATCGTCTTCTCGGTCTGCTGCACTTCGACGGCGCTTGACGCGACACAGGCGAAGATCGCCAGCAGACAGCAGGAAGCCGTGCGACGCATACGTGAACACCTCCGGGCTAGTGCGAGCGTGTGTCGGAGCGTCGGGAGATTAGTTGGGCGCCGGGCCTCGCCGAACCTTCCTCCCGGGAACGCCGAGGAGGTCATCCGCGCCGCGCCCGGAACCATACCGCTGCTTACCCCACGGTTCAGGAGACAACGAATGGATCAGATCGCCGAGCGTCTCAAAGCAGGCACCAAGACACGCATCGTCGGCTTCGGCTCCTCCAACACCGAACGTTCCAGCCACTCCCTTGGCCGTTTCATCTGGCTGGACTGGCTGGACTGTGGCTTGAGGAATGCCTTCGGGCGCGTGCACTACACCATCAACACGGGCTTCAGCGGAGATACCACACGGGGGCTTCTGGAGCGGTTCGATGAGGACGTCGCGCTATACCAGCCGCATGTTGTCCTCGTGACCATCGGCGGGAACGACTCGAATCCGGCGCAGGAGATGAGCCGGGACGAGTTCCGCGGGAACCTGCTCGAGGTCGTCCGCCGGATCGATGCTCTGCCCGACGCCCGGGCGGTCTTGCAGACGTACTACAGTTTCGACATGGAGTTCGTCGAGGCCGACCACGGGGCGAAGTTCCTCGACTTCATGCAGATCGTGCGCGAAGTCGCCGCCGACACCGGCACGCCACTGGTGGATCATCTCGCGCGCGCGCTGGGGAACATGGTGATGGGGCTCGACCTCATGCGGCCCTTCAAGGGGTGCCTGGACGACCCGCTCAGGGAAGCCTGCACAGAGGGCCTGCGCTACCAGGCCACTCTGGATGAACTGCAGGCAGGCTAGTCCACGACGCACGTCGACGTCAGTACGGCGCAGGGCCTCCATCCCTGCACCTCCACGCACGTCCACATCAGAACGGCGCAGGGGCTCTGCCCCTGCACTCCGTTGGGGCCACAGGCCCCAAACCCCGTTCGTCGCTCGGGCCCCGTAGGTTCGCCGCCGTCACTGCGGGGCAGTTAGGCCCTTCAGGCGGTACACGCGCCTCTCCAGGGGCGCGAAGGATGCGGCCAGCTTGCCGGCGGCGATCTCGCCACTACCCTCGCCGACGACGATCTCCGTCGGCCCGTCCGGTGCGTCCGGGATCTCGATCACCGTCTCGGCATTGCGCCGCTCATGGTTGCAGGCGATGATGTAAGTGTCCGTGCCGTCGCTCTTGATCATCGCGGCGACGCCATCACTGCTGTGCAGCGTCTCCGGGGTATCCGCTGTAAGCACGGGCATGAGCTGGTTGAGTTCGGCAACGACCGATTTCAACTCGTCCCAGAGCTTCACGCGCCCCAGCAGCGTCCGGTTCCATTCGTCACGGATCAGCCGCGACAGGGACCAGTACAGGATGCCCCTGGCTCCTCCGGCCACGGCGGAGTAGGTCATGCACCGGAGCTCATCCCCGGTCGGCAGGCGCTTCCACTCATCGGGGACCTCGTTGCTCTTCTCCTTCGAGACGCTGAAGTCGAAGATCTGCCCCACGTACCAGAAGGGCTTCTGGCCCTCTGAGGCCTCCCGGCTCTTCTGGACGAA
>JALGSS010000038.1 GCA_029821745.1 Candidatus Zipacnadia bacterium | reverse complement strand
TCGCGGAGGTCAAGGTGGTCTTCCCGTGGTCTACGTGGCCGATCGTCCCCACGTTCACGTGAACTTTCGTCCGCTCAAACTTTTGCCTAGCCATGTTTGCAGCTACCTCCCGGATGCCGCCCCTCGTGCGGCATCGATATCTCAGCAGAGCTTTAAGGTTCTGTCTGGTCCCGCGCCTTGCCACATCAAACATGAGCAGACCTATACTCTGCCCAGCACCGCGTCCTGATCCGCCACCGGCTCGTAGGAGTCCGGTTCCATTGTATAGGTCGCGCGTCCCTGCGACAGGGATCGTAGCGCCGTCGAATACCCGAACATCAAGGCCAGCGGAACCCTGGCAACTATCTCCTGGGTGTCTCCGGGCAGTGACTTCATGCTATCGATCACGGCCCGCCTGCTGTTGAGGTCGTTGACTACGTCGCCCATATACTGCTCCGGCGTAACGACCTCGGCGAGCATGACGGGCTCCAAGAGCGCCGGCGAAGCCTTCAGGTACGCGTCACGCAACGCCATGCCTGCCGCAACCCGAAACGCCACGTCGCTGGAATCCACATCGTGCGAGGAACCACCCAGAAGCGTGGCCCGGATTCGGGTCGATGGGTATCCGGCCAACGGCCCGCTTTCCATCGCTTCCTTCAGTCCCGCCTCGACGGCCTTCTTGAACTCCGCCGGGACGTCGCCGCCCTTGCTCTCGTCAACAAACTCGAATTCGCAGTCGGGACCCGTGGGCTCGAGCCGCACAATCACATGCCCGAACTGCCCGCGTCCCCCTGTCTGCCGGACGAATCTGCCCTCCCCGAGGGCTCCCCGCGTGATGGTCTCCTTGTAGGCGACCTGCTGCTTCCCAATGTTCACGTCGACGTTGAACTCGCGCCGCAGCCGATCAACGATGATCTCGAGGTGCAGCTCGCCCATCCCCGAGATAATCTGCTGCCCCGTGTCCCGGTCCGTCCTTACGGTGAAGGTGGGATCCTCGCCGACCAGTCTGCCCAGTGATTCGGCCAAGCGCTCCTCATCCGCGCGGGTCTTCGCCTCAATCGCCAGCGCGATCACCGGTTCGGGGAACTCGATGGTCTCGAGACTGATCGGCGCATTGACCGCAGACAGCGTGTCTCCGGTCCACGGCTGCGTCAACCCCACGACCGCGATGATATCCCCCGTCTCGGCTTGATCCAGATCTTCCCTGCGGTTCGCGTGCATCCGCAGAAGGCGCCCGAGACGCTCACGCTTGCCGGTGCGCGTATTCACGACGCTTTCGCCCTTCTTGACCACACCGCTGTACACGCGCATGTAACTCAACTGGCCAACAAACGGGTCGCTCACTACTTTGAACACGTACCCGCAGAATGGCTCGCCGTTGTCAGGCGCACGCTCGACCGTCTCCTCAGTCTTCGGATGCTTCCCGGCGATGGTCGGGATCTCCGTGGGACACGGCAGGTAGTCCACGATGGCCTCGAGCAGCAACTGAACGCCCTTGTTCTTCAGAGAACTGCCGGTGAAAACTGGGACCAGTTTAGTCTCGATGGTCAGCCGCCGAATGGCGGCGTGCATTTCCTCTTCGGTCGGTTCGCGGCCCTCAAGATACATGGTCTCCAGGTCGGGATCGTTCTCCGCGAGCGTAACGACCAAGTGATCGCGGAATGTCTCCACCCGCTGCACCATGTTCTCGGGGATCTCGCACTCCTCAATGACCTCACCCAGATCGCCGGTCCAGCGGTAAGCACGGCGCCCGACGATGTCAATGACGGCCTCGAAGTGCTCCTCCGCCCCCACCGGCAACTGCACCGCGACAACGTGGGCTCCGAGCCGGCTGCGCATCTGGTGAAGCACATCATGGAAGTCCGCGCCGACGCGGTCCATCTTGTTGACGAAGACAATCCGCGGAACCTCGTAATTGCTCGCCTGACGCCAAACAGTCTCCGATTGTGGCTGAACCCCTCCGACGGCGCACATCACCATAACCATGCCGTCGAGGACGCGAAGCGAACGCTCGACCTCAGCCGTGAAGTCAACGTGTCCCGGCGTGTCGATGATGTTGATGCGGTTGCCTTTCCACTCGCAGGTGGTGGCGGCGCTAGTGATGGTGATGCCGCGTTCCATCTCCTGCGGCATCCAATCCATCGTGGCATCGCCGTCGTCCACCTCACCCATTCGGTGCACGCGTCCTGAGTAGTACAGGATGCGCTCGGTGGTGGTCGTCTTGCCCGCATCAATGTGGGCAGCGATCCCGATATTCCGCACTTTATCCAACGGGATAGTCGACACGTTTTACCCTAACCTCGTCCTGTATCCGTCCACTGCTTGCCAAGGGGCTCTTCCGACTGAACTGAGCGGTCCGTTGACCTACCAGCGGTAATGTGAATATGCCTTGTTGGCCTCTGCCATACGCTGCATGTCGTCGCGGCGCTTCATCGTCGTGCCCTCGCGGTTTGCAGCGTCCATCAGTTCCCCCGCGACGCGCTCGATCATCGTGCGCTCGGGTCGCTCCCGGGCCGCGCCAACCAGCCAGCGGACGGCCAACGTCTGCTGCCGGCGCGCGGGGACTTCGACGGGCACCTGATAGGTCGCGCCACCGACACGCCTCGGTCGCACTTCGACGATCGGCGTCACGTTCTTGATCGCCTGCGTAACCACTTCCAGCGGGTTCTTCCCGGTACGCTCACCGATCAGTTGCAGCGCCCCGTAGAAGATCCGCTCAGCGGTGGCTTTCTTGCCGCCGACCATCAGCTTGTTGATGAGTTGTTGGACGATCCGGCTACCGAGAACCGCGTCCCGCGGGATCGTTCGTTTCTGGGCCGCTCCACGGCGTGCCATGCAGAAGCACCTTCCCTTGATCTACACCAGTGTCGTCTCTCAGCCACAGCAAAATCGGGCCCGCGGGGTTCCCTCACGGGCCCGAGTAACTTGCACCAACCGTGCGCTATGCTTACGACTTCTTAGCGCCGTATTTCGATCGAGCCTTCTTGCGCCCCTCGACTCCGGCGGCGTCCAGGGTTCCACGGATCACGTGGTACTTCACCGAGTTGAGATCCTTCACACGGCCACCGCGGATCAGGACGATCGAGTGCTCGGCGAGGTTATGGCCCTCGCCGGGGATGTATGCCGTCGCCTCTTGACGGTTGAAAAGCCGCACGCGGGCGCATTTGCGCAAAGCGGAGTTCGGCTTCTTCGGGGTCTGGGCCCACACACGCGTGCAGACACCTCGGCGTTGCGGAGCTCCCTTGACCCAACTCGACTTCCGCTTCTCAGCGTTCCACACGACCTTCAAGGCCGGTGTGGACATCTTGCGCTCCTTCTTCTTGCGGCCCTTCCTTACCAGTTGGCTGATTGTCGGCACACACGTCACTCCTTGTAGCGCGCGAAGAAAGCCATGTACGTCGGATCCAAAACCGTGGACACACAACGAAGCCCCTAATCAGGGATCAATCAGGGGCTCTGTACGCTAACCACTATGCGAAACGAAACTCCAACCCGCCAAGGTCCCAGGAAACGTGCCAGACCCATGATGTGGGTCGAGGTCTCAATCCCGGCGTTCGCAACAAGCGGCCAACTACAGCCCCAATGCACTCCAGATACATACTCGGGTCAGGCAGTTCGTGCTCCCCTGCGTTTTCTCCCACATGGCCCGGGGACACACGCTTGCACTGGCCTCCGAAGAGAAGCAAGTATAAACAACCCATTGCTCCGTGTCAAGGCCGTGGGGGCCCATTTCCCCGCTTTTCTCGCCCTCCATCGGGCATTGCGCACATTTACTCTTCGTCCTCGTTCTCAGGCTCCTCATCCAACCCGGAATCGTCGCTTTCCTCGTCAGGCTCCTCGTCGGATGCGTCGCCGTCGAGGGGAGTGTCCAGCACCGCCATTCCCGCTTCTCGGGCCGCCTGTATGTCCTCGAGCAACTGGTCGAGCGCATCCTTAGGCTCGGCCACCAGCACTGGCGGCTGGGCCTCCAGGAGCTCTTGAACGTCCTCGGAAAACCCGATGTCGCAGCCCCGATGCTCCGGGAGTCCGCTGCCGGCCGGGATCAACCGACCGATGATCACGTTCTCCTTGAGTCCAAGGAGCGGGTCGCGCCGGTATTCGCACGCGGCCTCGGTCAGGACACGCGTTGTCCGCTGGAAAGAAGCGGCCGACAGGAAGCTCTCCGTCGCCAGCGAAGCCTGTGTGATCCCTAGCAGGATCGGCTCAGCCGTCGCCTCTGTCCCACCCAGTTCTCGCACGCGCCGGTTCTCGTCCTCGAAGTCGAGCCGATCGACGATCTCCCCCGGCAGGAACCGTGTGTCGCCGTGGTCGCGAATCTTCCGCTTGCGGAGCATCTGCCGGATGATGACTTCCATGTGCTTATCGTTGATGGTAACGCCCTGGGCCTTGTAGACGGCCTGGACCTCGCGAAGCAGGTAGTCTTGCACACCGCGGACGCCCTTCATCTCGAGAATGGCCTGCGGATCCATCGGGCCCGTCGTTAGACGGTCGCCCGCGCGCACCTCCGTGTCCTCCTGGACGTAGAGCTCGCCACGGTAGGGCACGAGGTGGGAGGTCGCGATCTCGACGGTCTCGGCACCGGCCTTCCGGAGCCGTGCCCGGACCTTCTTGAGCAGCTTCTGGCCCGCCTTCGCCAGCACAGTCTTGCCGTCGGGCGCGATGATATCCTTCGCCAGACGCTCCCCTCGGATGGCCTTCAGGTCATCCAGAGAGTGCTTCGAGTGGATGATCACGGTGCGCAGGCCGCTGGTATCGATCTCGGCTACTTCGCCGTCGACCTTGGCGGTGATGGCCTGGCCCTTGGGCGTCCGCGCCTCGAACAACTCCACGACGCGAAGCAGCCCGTGGACGGAGCTCTCAAGCACCTTGAGCATTTCCTTGATCGCTTTCCGCCGTGCGCGCCCCCCCCCGCCTACCATGTCCAGTGACACGAGGCCCTGGTTGATGTCCTCGTTCAGACTGTGCAGCGCCTGCTGCTTCCGCTTCTTCACGTCTGCAACGCCAGTGATGTACTCACCGGCAACGCCACCCGTGTGGAAGGTCCGCATAGTCAACTGCGTCCCCGGCTCACCGATCGACTGGGCCGCGATGATCCCAATGGCGGTGCCGATCTCCACCGACCGCCGCGTCGCCAAGTCGCGCCCGTAGCACTTCGCACAAACGCCACGGCGAAGTTCGCAGGTCAGCGGAGAGCGAATCGTGACCTCAACAATGCCCGCATCCACTATCTCGCCCGCCAGTTTCTCGGTGATTAGCCGCCCGGCGGCAACGATGATCTCGTTCGTCTCCGGATGAATCACATCCACCGCCGCCGTGCGACCGATGATTCGCACGTCGAGCTCCTCGAATGTATCGCTGCTCGCGGCCTGTGGCAACTCAGCGCCGCAGTACTGGCAGATGCCCTTCCGGTGATGGTCCTCCTGACCGCACTGCGGGCAGTGCAACTCGTGCTCATACAACGGGTATACGACGATTCCGTCCATCGTCCCGCAGTCGTCCGCTCTGATCATGACGTCCTGCGCAACGTCAACCAGACGCCGGGTCAGGTATCCAGCGTCCGCCGTCCGCAGGGCAGTGTCCGCCAGGCCCTTGCGAGCGCCGTGGGTGGACACGAAGTACTCGAGCACGTTGAGCCCGTCGTTGAAGTTGCTCTTAACCGGCATGTCCTCAATAAGACGCCCGAACGGGTCACTCATGAGGCCACGCATGCCGGAGATCTGTGAGATATGACTCCGGTTCGCTCGCGCGCCGGAGTTGGTCATCATCCAGATGGAGTTGAACTTGTCGATGTTGTCCAGTATCTGGTCGGCGATGTCCTCGCGAGCCTTCAGCCAGAGCTCCAGGACCAGTTGTTCGCGCTCGTCCGGGAGAATGTGGCCCTTAGAGGCGGCGTCGTTGATCCGCCTCACCTCGCGCTCTGTGCGGGCAATGACCTTGTCCTTTTCGGTCGGCACGTTCGTGTCATCCATGCAGATGCTCACGCCCGACCGCGTCGCGAACTTGAAGCCCGCCGACTTCACCGTATCCAGCAACTCCGCCGTCCGGCCCTGCCCATAGATGCGGTAGCACCGGTCCACGAGCTTGCCCAGCTCGTCCTTGGCGATGTCGTGGTTCAGGAACTGCATGTCCAGTGGCAGGTACGAGTTGAAGATGACGCGCCCCACCGTGGTTTCGAGGATCCGACGCGAGACGCCGCAGCGGACCCGGGCGCCCAGGGCGCAACGTCCGTCCAGCACCGCAAGACCCGAGAAATGGTGCAGCAGCCGCGCGATCCGCTCTTCCCCGTCCGTCGGAAGATTCGACGGCCGCAACTGCCGTCGGGTGTCGCCTTCGGCGTCCCCAACAACATCCTGCGCGCCCGCCACCATCTCGTCGGTGATGACGAACTCGATGTGCCGCTTCCTGACCGGGTGCTCATTGACAACGTTAACCGCGATGGACCGCCTGAGGTCGATCTCAAGGAGCTCCTCCAACTCGAGTTCCTCCCCGTCCTCGTCCTCAATGACGACCAGGACCTCGGGGACCCGCACTTTCACTGCGGCGTGCAGGTCGATCTTCTCGTGTTCGTAGGCGCTCATTACAGCTTCGCTGCTCTCGAACACCTTACCGGCGCCGACCGCGTCAGGGTTCTGCTGGGTCAGGTAATAGCAGCCCAAGACGATGTCATACTTCGGCGCGGTGATCGGGGAGCCATCCGCCGGCTTGAACAGGTTGCGCGAAGCCAGCATCAGGAGTCTCGCCTCGGCTTGCGCATGGGCGGAAAGAGGCACGTGCACGGCCATCTGGTCCCCGTCGAAGTCCGCGTTGAACGCCTCGCAGCATAGCGGATGCAACTGGATAGCCTTCCCGTCGATCAGGATCGGCTCGAATGCCTGGATTCCGAGACGGTGCAGCGTGGGCGCACGGTTCAGGAGCACCGGGTGCCCCTCAATCACGTCCTCAAGGGCGTCCCAGACCTCACTGCGCAGCCGGTCCACCATGCGTTTGGCGGTCTTGATGTTCGTCGTGTAGCCCTGCTCGACGAGCCGCTGCATCACGAAGGGCTTGAACAGCTCGAGAGCCATCTCGCGGGGCAGACCGCACTGGTGCATGTGCAGTTCGGGGCCGACGACGATGACGCTGCGGCCCGAGTAGTCCACACGCTTCCCAAGCAGGTTCTTGCGGAACCGACCTTCCTTGCCCTTGAGCATGTCCGACAGCGACTTGAGCGGGCGGCGGTTGGAGCCCGTGACCGGGCGACTTCGCCGGTTGTTGTCGATCAGAGCGTCAACGGCCTCCTGCAGTAACCGGCGCTCGTGGTTGATGATCGACTCGGGTGCATTGATCTCCACGATCCGCCGCAGACGGTTGTTGCGATTGATAACGCGGCGGTAGAGGTCGTTCAGGTCGGAGGTGGCGAAGCGGCCCCCGTCGAGTTGGACCATCGGTCGCAACTCCGGCGGCAGCACCGGAACCACTTCGAGGACCATCCACTCGGGCCGGTTCTTCGACTTGCGGAAGGCCTCCACAATGCGCAGGCGTTTGACCGCACGAGCGCGCCGAGCGCCCGTGCGCTCATCGATTTCCTTCCGCAGTTCGTGCGCGAGTTCATCCAGATCAATGTCGGCAAGCAAGTCGCCGATGGCCTCGGCACCCAGACCGGCCCTGAACAGATCCGTGAAGGCCCCCTCGAGGTGTTTCTCACAGACCTCAAGCAGGTCGCCGAGCCGCCGGTAGTCCATCTCCGAGATCAACTCACGCGGGGTGAGCTCGAACAGCTTCTCCACGGCGGAGTCGAGAGCCGTGACGCGCTGTTGAGCGGTCTCTTGCTCTACCTGGATCCGCCGTGACAGGTCTTCCTCGCTCATGATCTCAGGCAAGGGCTCCATGGAGTAGCCCAATCCGGGGATCGCGATATCGAGATCGATGTCTTCGTCGTCTTCCGCGAACACGCCGACGTCGCCCTCGGCGTCGCCCTCGGCGTCCCCGTCGGCTCCTTCCTCCCTCGCGCTCCGTTCAGCCGCCTTGCGCAGCCCCTCCTCGTAACGCTCACGCAGGTTTTGGATCACGATGTCGCAGTTGCTCGCGATCTCTTCCTTCTCCGCCTCGACCGCGCGCAGAATCTCCGAGCGCCTGTGCAGCAGCCGCTCGGCGTCGACATCAGTCACGATGTAGGACGCGAAGTAAACGACCTCCTCGAGCAGGCGCCGCGACATATCCAGCAGCAGACTCATCGGGCTCGGAACGCCCTTCAGGTACCAGCTATGGCACACGGGCGCCGCCAGTTCGATGTGCCCCATGCGCTCGCGCCGGACCTTCGCCCGCGTGACCTCCACGCCGCAGCGATCGCAGATGATGCCCTTGAACTTGACCTTCTTGTACTTCCCGCAATGGCATTCCCAGTCGCGGGAAGGCCCAAAAATCCGCTCGCAGAACAGCCCATCACGTTCGGGCTTGTAAGTGCGGTAGTTGATGGTCTCCGGCTTCTTCACCTCGCCGTGAGACCAGGAACGGATCTCGTCGGGCGAAGCCAAACCGATAGTAATTGCCTCAAAATCGGTAGTGCTTTCCGCCAAGGTGATCCCCTCCGACTGATATATCGCGCGAACGTTCCGCCCGTCTATTAACGGCCTTCGTCGCCATCTGAGCGCAAGTCGACGAGCTGACCGTCCCTATTCTCCACTTTTACGTCCAGCGCCAGGCTCTGCATTTCCCGCATGAGAATCTTGAAGGACTCGGGAATGCCCGGCTCCTTGATGTTGTCGTCCTTAACGATGGCCTCGTACGTGCCGACACGCCCCTGAACATCGTCGGATTTCACCGTCAGGACTTCCTGCAGCGAGTACGCGGCGCCGTAGGCTTCCAGCGCCCAGACTTCCATCTCGCCGAATCGCTGTCCGCCCATCTGGGCCTTGCCGCCAAGGGGCTGCTGGGTGATCAAGCTGTATGGCCCCGTGGAGCGGGCGTGGATCTTGTCCTCCACAAGGTGATGCAGCTTGAGCACGTACATGACACCGATGCCGACCGGCTGGTTGAACGGCTCGCCGGTCCGGCCGTCGTAGAGCACCATCTTGCCGGATTCGGGCTTGAAGTCCGCGCGCTTCCATGCGTTCTTGGTACTCGCCGCAGCCAGGAGTTCAGCGGCCTGCGCATCGGTCGCCTGCTCGAACTCGTCTTCAGGCACTGCCAGGAACTCGGCGAGCTGTGTCAGTTCTTCCTTCGGCTGCTCGGCAAGCTGACTCTTGACGTCCTCAACCAGCGCCTCCGACGTCTCGGGAAGCTCGTCGATCCGTATGCGCGCGCCGTTGAAGTTCAGTTCACACAAGCAGTAGGACCGCAGGCTCTCCATCTTCATCTTCTCGAGCACCGCGGCCATGCCGGCGCGGATCTCCTCCGCGCTGAAGCCCTCGAAAATCGGCACGTCGAACGACTCGCCGAACTGTGCGGCGATGAAGCCCAGGTGAGTCTCGAGAATCTGCCCGATGTTCATACGAGACGGCACGCCCAAAGGATTGAGGCAGATGTCCAAGGGGGTCCCGTCTGCCAGATACGGCATGTCCTCGACCGGGAGAATCTTGGAGATGACGCCCTTGTTCCCGTGGCGTCCGGTGAGCTTGTCACCAACCATGATCTTGCGCTTCTGCGCCACGTAGACCCGAACCATCTGGTTCACGCCAGGTTTCAACTCGTCGCCGGGGATCTTCTTGAGCTTGCCATTGCAGCGCTCGCACTCGAGGTACTCAAGCGGCTTGCCAAACCCGAACTCACTCTCGCAACGCTGGCAAACGTACTTGTATCGCGAGAACACCCTGGTGTCCATCACGATGCCCTTCTCGCCGTGCGGTACACGCAGCGAGACGTCCCGCATCTCTTCAGCCTTCTTGCCGAAGATCGCGATGACCAGCTTCTCCTCCGCCGTCAGCTCGGTCTGACCCTTCGGTGCGACCTTGCCCACCAGAATATCCTCTGCCCGGACTTCGGCGCCGACGCGGATCACACCGTCCTGATCGAGGTCCTTCAGGGCATCATCGCCAACATTGGGGATGTCCCGAGTGATCTCCTCGGGGCCCAGCTTCGTGTCCCGCGCCTCGCACTCGAACTTCTCCACGTGAACAGAGCTGAGCTCGTCGTCCTTCACCAGCCGCTCGCTGATGAGAACGGCGTCCTCGTAGTTGTAACCTTCCCACGGGATGAAGCAAACCAGCAGATTCTTGCCCAGAGCGAGGGAACCGTTGCACGTGGCCGCTCCGTCGATCAAGGGCTGACCCGCACGGACCCTTTGTCCCTTGCGGACCACGGCGCGGTGGTTGATACAAGTGCCCATGTTGGTCCGTGAGAACTTCTCGAGGTTGTAGCTCGCCTCCGTGCCGTCCCGGTACTCCACCTTGACATGGCTGCTGTCCGCTTCGAGTACTCGCCCGTCGCCTTCCGCGGCGACAACGGCTCCCGAGTCCCGCGCCGCCGTCTCCTCCATGCCTGTGCGGATGATCGGCGCTACGGTCTTGAGCAGCGGAACTGCCTGCCGCTGCATGTTCGACCCCGCGAGCGCACGTACCGCGTCGTCGTTGGCCAGGAACGGGATCAGAGATGTCGCAACCGAGAAAATCTGCTTGGCTGTGACGTCGATGAAGTCCACTTCAGCCGGCGGAACCGCCGGGAACTCACCGCTCTTACGACAGGTGATCAAGTCACCGACGATCCGGCCTTTCTCATCTACCTGTTCGGATGCCGTCGCGACGTTGTATTCTTCCTCTTCGTCGGCGGTGAGATACTCGACCTTGTCTGTGACGACGCCGTTCTTCACCTGCTGATACGGGGTCATGAGGAACCCGTAGTCGTCCAGCTTCGCATGCAGCGCCAGATAGCCGATCAGACCGACGTTCGGCCCTTCAGGTGTCTCGATCGGACAGATACGGCCATAGTAAGAGTGGTGCACGTCGCGAACTTCAAGCTTCGCGCTCTGCTTGCTCAGACCGCCCGGGCCCAGTGCAGACAGACGCCGCTTGTGAGCGAGTTCCGCCAGCGGGTTGATCTGGTCCATGAACTGGGAGAGCTGGCCGCTGCCGAAAAAGCTGTTGATGGCCGCCGTGATCGGCTTGATATTGATGACCGACTGCGGCACCATCTCGTCCGGCTCCAGACTCGTCATACGCTCCCGGGCTACTCGCTCCATCCGCAAAAAGCCGGTGCGCAACTGGTTCTGAAGAAGCTCGCCTACCGCACGCACGCGCTTGTTCTGAAGATGGTCGATGTCGTCGACGGCCCCCTCCATCCGCGCCAGCCCGAGCAGGTACCGCACAATGGCGATGATATCCTCCCGGGTAAGCGTGTGGGTCTCCTCGTCGATGGCGACGTGCAGCTTCCGATTGACCTTATAGCGCCCGACGCGGGACAAATCGTACCGCTTCACATCGAAGAAATAAGACCGGAGCAGCGACTCGGCGCTGTCGATAGTCGGAGGATCGCCGGGCCGAATCTTCCGGTAGACGTCCAACAGGCCCTCTTCGGAGGTGAAGGTGTCGTCGTCCTCCAGGGTCGCATAGACCTGGTGGGAAACAGAAAGCACGCGGAGTTCCTTGCGGCTCGTCCGGGTAAGATCCTTGGCCAGTTTGTCGGTGATCAGTCCGTATGGCTCAACGATGACTTCCCCCTCGGCATCGCGGACCGTCTCCATGGAGTAGTGCACATCCTGGGTATCGATGCCGGGCATGCCGCTTTCATCGCTCTCAGCCAAGCGCTTGGCCAGATCCTTGATCGAGACCTTCTCGGGCTTGCCGAAGCAGTCGAGGATCTCGGCATCGGTGCCGGTCCGCGGAACCGTGGCGTCCTCGGCCTCAAACCAGTCAAGACCGCGAAGCAAGCTGGTCACAGGGAACTTGCGAGTCTGGCCGATCTTGACGCTGATGGCGCCGCTCGGAGACGTATCAACCTCCACCCATGCGCCCTCATTCGGGATAATCTGAGCCGAGTAGAGCACGCGCCCAGCCGAATCGATCGTGTCGCGAAAGTAGACACCAGGCGACCGCGCGAGCTGGCTGATGACAACTCGTTCGGCGCCATTGACAAGGAAGGTGCCCCGCTCCGTCATCTGGGGAAGCTCCCCCATGTAGACTTCGCTTTCCTTGATCTCCCCTGTTTCCCTATTGACGAGACGCACCTTGGCGTACAGCGGCGCCTCGAACGTGGCGTCGCTGTCCTTGCATTCCTCTATGCTCTTCTTGGGCTCCGCAATACGGAAGTCCAGGAAGTCCAGAGCTATGTTTCCCGTGTAGTCCTCGATCGGGCTGAAGTTGTCAAACAGTTCCCGCAAGCCCTCACTGCAGAACCAATCGTAGGACTGGGTCTGGTTCTCAATGAGGTCGGGCAGCGGGATAATGTCCTCGCTGGGCTTGCGTTGGAGGGGTCTGATACCCTCAAGTGCAGCCATTTAGGCAATCCCTCCTGAGGTCTTCGTTCACCACGGTCATTGTATGCAGGCAGACACAACGCCCCCGTGGTTGGCTTCCCTTCTAGGGTGCCACCTCGCGGGCTCATGAGGAGTGGGACTTACTGGTTACTGGGGTTCCGAAGTTGTACGGTCACACTCGCGACGCGAAGATAGTAAGTGAGAAGAATTCATGATACGCCCCTATATTGGCTATGTCAAGCGGTTTCTTCTTCCCGTTGCGGCGACGTACATGACCGCCGTTCTCTGTCCTGCGGGCGTCTTTGGGGGAGGTCAGCCTGAGGCATGGCGGGAATTGTCTTACCGCGCCCATGGCGCTGCGCCGGCCCCGTACTGACCCGCGAACGTGGGAAACCGAGACGGAGCAGATTGATGAAGCGAGAGTTCGGCCTCACCTGGCGTGCGGTGGTCATCGGGGTGCTGGCCTCAGCCTTCCTCGGCCATTGGAGCCAGTACTCCGAGCTAATCATCCACGGCACCCAGATATCACTCACGTACCCCCCCATCGGCGGGTTCTTCGTCTTCCTGTGCATCTACGCCGTGTTCAACGTGCTTCTCAAGGCACTGCGCAGTTCCTTCGCGCTGAGGCGCGCAGAGCTGATCGTGGTCTTCACCATGATCGTGATGGCGTCCGGGATCGCGTCCATCGACCTGGCCCAGAAGCTCATCCCGATGATCGCCGGGCCTTACTACTACGCGACGGATGAGAAAACGTACTCTGAAGCATTTCTATCCACGATCCCCGACTGGATGGCCCCCAGCGCCCCGGAAGTCGTGAAGGGCCTGTATGAGGGCTCGGTCTATGGGGTGCCCTGGGGAGCCTGGCTGACACCCTTGGCCGCCTGGTCGGCCTTCACACTGGCCACCTACGTGCTGATGCAAAGCCTCGTCACTGTGTTCCGCAGGCAGTGGGTCGACCACGAGCGGCTGCTGTTCCCCCTGGCCGCGGTGCCCTTCGAGGTGATCGAGGAAGCGAGGCAGGGACGCCTGCTCAACAGCTTCTTCCGCAACGGGTTCATGTGGGCCGGCCTCGGAGCCGCGTTCATCCTGCATTTCTATAACGGGCTGCACGCCTACTTCACGACGCTGCCGGAGATCGAGATGGCGTCCCTGATGGGCAAGCGTTACGCGACCTACACCTGGGGCAGGCCGTGGAGCGCCATCGGGACCGTCTACTTCGCCTTCCACCCCATCATCGTCGGCCTGAGCTTCCTGCTGACGCGGGAAGTGTCCTTCGGCCTGTGGGCTTTCTACTGGCTGGCGCGTCTCGAGACGGTCTTCGGGACGATGGTGGGCCTGGATGGGCTGGGGATCAGTGCCGGTGGCGATAGATTTCCCTTCGCCGGACACCAGACTGCCGGTGCGTACCTCGCGCTGGCCGGAGTCAGCATCTGGCTGGCCCGGAGACCCCTGTCACGCATCCTGGTGGCGGGAATCGCGTTCCAACGGGCGGAGGATAGTGATGAGCCGCTCTCGTACCGCGGAGCCGTCTGGGGAGGCATCCTCTCATTCGCCTTCATGGTCGGCTGGTGCGTGTATGCGGGGATGGCCGCGTGGGTGGCCGCGCTGATACTCCTAGTCGCCTTCGGATATGTCCTGGCGATGACCCGCCTCGTCTCGGAGGCCGGGATGCCGTGGATGGCCGAGCCCAACTGGCGCGCCCACGACATCCTCCGCGCCCTGGCGCCCTTCAATGCCCTGCCCCAGACGACCTGGAGCGCCGTGGCGATGCTGATGGCCTTCACCCACGACATGCGGGTGTGTCCGATGCCGCGCGTCATGCAATCGCTGAAGATCTCGGACCAGTCCGGCACAAGCAACCGTGAACAGACCTGGGCGCTGCTGATCGCGACGCTGGTCACGATCCCCGTGGCCTACTGGGCGCTTCTCGAAGCAGCCTATACCCACGGCGGCGTGGCAATCAACACGTACCGGTTCATCAGCCTCGCGCGCGCCGGGGACCGGTTCATGGAACAAGTCAGCCTCGGCCAGTTGAAGCATACCGATTGGCTGAGCCTGGGACTCGTGTCCTATGGAGCTATGAAACTCGTCGTATTGACTGTACTGCGGACGAACTACCTGTGGTGGCCCCTGCACCCGATCGGGTATGCCATGAGCTACATCGTCTACCTGCCGCGGGAGTGGCTGTCGGTGTTCATCGGGTGGCTGTGCCAGACGCTGCTTCTGCGGTACGGAGGGTTCAACTCCTTCAGCAAGCTGCGCCCGCTGTTCCTGGGATTGATCGTCGGAGCGATGCTGGCTGCGGGTGTGTGGCTGATCATTGATGGCTTCACGGGCTTACGGGACCACAAATTGCTGTATTGAATTCGCAGTAAAGCATAGGAGCAGGAAAGAAAAAACTTGACTTAATCGCAACAATGTCGATAATCAATCTTGATGTTATCTTGAGCAAGTCTACAACTCACAGACGCGAGCCTACAAGGGCAGGGGGAAACGTGTTCCCACACTGCCGTCTACACCGGCAGACACGTTCTTGCGGAAGCCGTCGCGGCAACGTAACGCCGTTGGTAGCTATCGCTCTCGTGGTGCTGATCGCCTTCATGGGCATGAGTCTCGACATTGGCCTCGCCGTTATCGGGGCGCAGCGGTGCCAGGAGGTGGCGGATGCGAGCTGCCTGGCCGGAGCCCAGGGACTGCCCAACGAGGACGAAGCTGTCGCGCTGGCGCAGGAGTTCGCTGACGCCAACATACGCGACAAGCAGACCCAGCAGTATACCCTTACCTTCGACACGCGCCCTGAGGGCGAAGAGATCCCTGACTACGGCCCCGCCCCGGGCAGAGGCGCCCTGGAAGTCACCGCCGCCCGGTATGTGAAGTACCTCTTCCTCCCGGTGATCGGCTTCGACGGTATCACCGTGACGCGCCGCGCCATGGCCGCGCACGTGGTAACCGGAACCTGCGTCTGCCCGATGTGGATATCGGAGGGGACCTACGTCGAGTACGGTCTGCAGATGGACATGCACGCGTGTGATGACCCTACCTGTCAGTCACGCATGCACGGGATATTCGGCTGGCTTGATCCGCCTGACGGCGTTGACTTCGACGACGCGCTCAAAGGCGTACTTGACCCGGAGACCGAGGAGTTGTGCCGCTACCACGAAGAAGACACCGTGTGGAACCGCCCGGGCCAACGCGCCGGACAGTGGATGAAGGACCTCGAAACCTCGTCGGACTCGCGTCTGAACCGTGCCGAGGAGTACCCGTGGGCCGACGACACATTCGAGGAGTATCACGCGGACAACCCTCGCATCATGATCGTCCCCTTCTGCGAATACACCGGGGGCACTGGGAATAACGCGTGCTTCCGCATCACCCGTTTCGGCGCCTGGTGGCTGGAGGACTGCACCAAGCACGGCAGCAACAAGAAGGTCACTGGCCGGTTCATTGACTTCGCGAAGCCCGGCGGCACCGTGCTCGGAATCAAGCCCACGCACCTCCTCCGGTAGGATAGCCCGAGAGCCTGTCCACACTGCGATTGAGCCGCCCGGTTCGCGTCTCCGTCGCTCCCACAGTCCAGTCAGGACAGACGTTTAGGCCGGCGCGAGTTTCGTCCCGTTGCGTTGCGGTAACATTGAGTGCATGGTCGGAGCGGATACAGACTGCAGCAGATAACAGGAGGCGGAACCATGCAGAGAGTGTTGGGCGTGGCTGGACTGGCATGCCTGTTGGCGGGTGCCTTTGTGGGGCAGGCGTTGTGCGTCGACAAGGTGGACAACGGCGCAGACATCGATATCTGGATTCAGATCAACCCACACACGCTGATCATCGACGGCCCCGGGACCTGGGTCACCGTACAGACAGACATCTCCTGCGGCACGGGGTGAACACCGGAAGCGTTTACCTCGGGCCCGTCGCAGTGGCGTGGACCAAGGCCAACTCGCGCGGGAACCTGGTCGCGAAGTTCAGGCAGAAGGACATTGAGGCCATCGTCTCCGCGCCGTCTGCCACGCTGACGCTGACGGGAGTGACGAAGGCCCAAGAGACCTTCAGCGGAACGGACACGATCCAGGTCCGAGAGGACCAGGGGAAGTAGTCAGGAGAGAGACGATCGGGCAGGTAATGAATGGCCCCGGCATATGATGCCGGGGCCATTCGCTTTCGTCTGCCGCTTCCTACACCTTCAGGCACGCGCCGCCAGCCCGGTGCGCACTATTGGTTGTTGACGGTGAGGCCAGGCCACGTGTCGGTGCGGAAGGGCGAAGCTGGAAGCCCGGCCCCATTGTACAGGTTGCAGACGGGATTGTTGCTCCAGCCGTGTCGGACTGCCACCGGCTTCGGCACCGTCTTGCTCCAGACGACGACGCCATCGCCCTCGATCTTCGCGTCGGCCCAGTAGAACTTACGGTCCACTCCCGCGATCGCGAACCCGTTGACCGGGGCGCAGTTGGGCGTCGTGAGCCCGTCGAAGGCGTACTTGAACTTGATCCGGACCTTGTCGCCCTCGATGCACATGGAATCGTACAACGGGCTTGACCATGCGACATCCTTGCCGTAGGCGACGCCGAGGGCGGCCATGGCAAGCCGCTTGCCGAC